>CAMCTH010000118.1 GCA_945877965.1 Planctomicrobium piriforme
GGAAAGACCTTCTGTCGCTCCGCGCTCCGCGCCCCGCGATCCGCGACTCATCTGAATCGCTTGATAAAATTCCGATGCCCGGGCATCGGGGCGTGCGGCTCCCAGCCGAGTCGGGCCAAAAAGCGATCGCTGAGACGGAGATTGGCGGCATCGCATAAGAGCGCGTCGGAATCCTTCAAGCGGGCAATTTCGTCGAGCACTTCCAGCGCCGCGCGGAACGTCGCGTAGTCGGCGTCGCGCGTCGTCACTACATACCGCAGCGCCAAAAAGTTCGGGCAGCTACGCGGTTGGTTGAAGTATAACCGACAGCGATTGCCGCGGCGAAGCAGGTGTTCCCAGCGTCCGACTAAGTGCGTCCCCCAGGCCGTCGCGATCTTGGGGAACGGCCGCCATACGAGCCGCTCAAATTCACCCGCCGCCGTCTCGATCATGCCGTAACGCCGCCGACGAATGACGTCGACGTCCGTAGCGAGATCGGTAACCGTTTCAAAAAGCAACATGGCGAGCCCAACTAGCGACGATCTCAAAAATGGCGAGCCGCGGGCGCAAGCCCGCGGTCTGTGGGTCGAGCAACAAAGCCGATCCCCGGACAAGTTTAGCTCGCAAATAAGCAGGCGGCGCGGCGGCTATTCGCCCCGCGTCCGCAGCCACCGCAACCCGGCCAGCACGGCCCAGAGCATGACGAAGCCGACGACCAGCACGCCGGGAATCAGCCAACCGGCCGAGAATCGCGGCTCGGCCCACTCCCAAATCGGCGACCAGCCGACGACGATCGCCGCCGTCGCGATACACAAGAACGGGCCGTAGCAAAACGCGTTGTTCCGCGTGATGACCCATTGCAGCGAACCGAAGACGAGCGCGATCCCCGGCGCGGCAAAGAACACCAGCACCGCCGCCTGCCAACCGACGAAACTCCCGATCATCGCCAACAGCGTGACGTCGCCGAAGCCCATCGCTTCCATGCCGAGCGCCCACGTGCCGATCACGCGCGTCGCCCAGACCATCGCCCCGCCGACCGCGAGCCCGATGAGCGACGTGCCGAGCCCGATCCACGGCACCGGGGCATAGAGCCACCCCGCCGTAATGCACGCCGTCCCGACGACCGCAAGCAGGGCGATCCGCGGCGTCGTCCGATCGCGCAGCATTCGGGCGAACATCAACTGCAGCGCCCGTCGATAGCCGTGCCGCGTCCGCCACGGTCGATGCAACAACCCCCCGCACCACAGCCAGAAGCAACCGCATAGAACCGCCAAAGAGTAATAGTTCGGTGAGTTCTGCAACGGAATCGCATGGTCATGCGGGTAGATTGAAAAAACGATACCCAGCTGCCCTCGCATGTCTACCGTGGGCAAAAAGGCCCATGGAAACACCGTCGTGAAGACCAACCCGACGAGCGTTCCCGGCACGGTGATCGCATCGGGAATGTTCAGTTCGTCGAAGTCAATCAGCGACGACGCCGCCATGAAGCCGAGCAGCAACGCATGGGCGACGAATGTGAAGTGCAGCGGATACGCGATCATTGGATTGTGCAGCATCTGCCGCGGCACGCCGGTCGGCAGCAAGCCGCCGTCGAGCACTTCCCAGGCGTACAACGCCGCCAACGCCGCAGCGAGCCCCAGTTCGACGAACAGCGGTCGGATCCAAAAACCACGACCGAGCGAGGGCGCTTTGCGCCGCAACAGAATCCAGCCGAGAACCGGCAGCCGATCGAGCCACACCGACCGGCCGTCGCGCGGATGCCGCCGCGACCAAGGACTCGTCAACCGCGGCTCGTACGCCAGCGACGACACGGACCAATTGACGATCACACCGAGCAAAAGGCCCGCGAGCGCAACCCACGCAGTCCGCATTTCGGCGTCCAGCGCGAGCCATGCATCCACGTCGTCTTCCTTTGCGTCAGCGGGTCATCACTTCGAAAGACCGAGGGCCGCGATGATCGCGTCGGCCACCTCTTGCGGAGAGCGCTCGTCGGTCTCGACGACGTGCTTCGCGCACTCACGATACCACGGCTCGCGCTGAGCGACGAGAGCAACTACTTCGTCCAAGCCGCCGCGGGCCGTCAGACTCGGCCGACGCCCGGCCGTCGTTTCGTCGCGCGAAATCCGTCCGTGCGAAGTCTCGGGCTTGGCCCGCAACCAAACGACCCGCGGACAAGGCCGCAGCAACGCCCGATTCGCTTCGCGAACGACGACCCCGCCGCCGGCCGCCACGACGGTCTTCTCGCGCTGCAAGAGATCGGCCAGCACCAGCGATTCCCAATCGCGAAACTTCGGCTCGCCGTCGTCGGCAAAGATCGCCGCGATCGACTTGCCTGCCCGCAGCTCGATCTCGACGTCGGCATCGACCCAATCCCAGCCGAGCAGCAACGCCAGGCGCTGCGCCGTCGACGTCTTGCCGGTACCGCGATAACCGATGAGGAACAGCGCGGAACTCGGAGCGCGGAGCGCGGAGCGCATGACGTCGAGCGACGGCTCTTGGTTGAAAAAGAGTTTGAATTGATGCTCGGCTTGTCGCAAGAACATCTCGGTGCCGTAGATGATCGTCGCGCCGCGGACTTTTGCTTCGCGGAGTAGTTGCGTTTCGAGCGGATTGTAGACCGTGTCGAAGACGATCGTGCCCGATTGCAACGACTCGGTCGGCAGCGGCGATTCGTCGACCTTCGGATGCATGCCCAGCGACGTGCAGTTCACGAGCAGGTCGTACTCGACCGTCGTGCGGGCGTCCCAAGCGACGGCGCGGCAACCGAGCGCCGCGGCCAACTCGTCGGCTCGGGCGCGATTGCGATTCGTAATCACCACGTTCGCGCCGCGCTGCACCAGCGCGTAGGCGATCCCCTTCGCCGCTCCGCCGGCTCCCAGGACCAACGCCCGTTTGCCGCGCACCGGGGCGACCGCCTCGATCGAGTCGAGGGCACCCGCCTCGTCGGTGTTGTAACCGCCGACTTGATCCGGGGTCGTGAAGGTCAGCGTGTTGACCGCGCCGATCGTCGCGGCCGCCGGGTCGAGTTGCGTGACGTGTTTCTGCACCGTCTCTTTATGCGGGATCGTCACGCTCAGTCCGCGGAGGCCGAACGCCGCCGCCTCGCGGACGAACTCGTCGAGCGTTTCCGGCGGAACGCGGAACGCGACGTAGACGCCGTCAATCCCGGCTGCGGCGAGGGCCCGATTGTGAATCAGCGGGCTCTTGCTATGCCCGATCGGATCGCCGATCACGGCGGCCATCAACGACTTGGGCGACAGCGTTTCGTAACGATAGAGATCGCGCATCGTCGCGAAGCTGAACTGCCCCGGCGCGACGGCCGAGGCCTCATCGGCCGCGGCGAACGAGAACGGCGACCCGCAAACGGCGTTCAACACGCGCGACGCCGCACCGAGTTCGCCCATGCAGAGGCCGAGCGTCGGGACCTTCGCTTCGCGAATGAGACGCAACACGCGGAAGTTGTCGACGGGCGAAACGGCCGTGACGGCGAGCTTGACGACGTCGGCATCGCAGGCCGCAAGGTTGGCATGAATGGCCGCCAGATCGCGCGGCGTCTCACGAAAATCGTGCATGCTGACGATGCGCTTGGTCGCGCCGCGGCGTGGGATCGCGCGAGCCGCATCGGGTTCGAGATCGACGTACTCCGCTCCGGCATCGATCGCCGCATTGAGCATTCGGCGACGCTCGGCCTCGGGCCCGGTCCAGCGTCCGCCGTCTTCGGGTCGCCGCACGGTCGCAATGATCGGCCCCGGCCGCGAGCGAATTAACTCCGCGACGTCGACCGTCGGCGGCAGAAAATCGAGCCGATACTCGACCAACTTGCACCCCTCGCCGACCAACCGCCGGTGCTCCGCCTGCATTCGCTGCGGATCGTCGATACCGAGAGCTACGCAGATCAAAGACATAGATCAAAGGGGGAAGGCGGAGAGGGGAAAAGGGAAATGCGGATGGAAGTCTTACATTCCCCTTTCCGCCCTTCGCCTTCCCCCTTGTGCTACGTTCGTTTGAATTGCTTGTCGAGTTCTTCGCGGGTGAAGACCAGCGACGTTGGGCGGCCGTGGGGGCAGTGGTGCGTGTCGCGGGCCAAGCGGCGGTCGGCGACGAGGGCCGACACTTCGTCGGGCGTCAGCCGATCACCGGCCTTGATCGCCGCTTTGCACGCGATCATGTTCAGCAGGTCGTCGAGCAGATCGCGACGCTCGGGAGTCTTGCCGTCGACGAGGACCTGATCGACGACCGAGCGGAGGATTTCCGCCGGCGCGAGCTTGGCCAACATCGCCGGATACCCGGAGACGAGGACCGTCCCGCCGCCGAAAGGTTCGACCTGCAGGCCGAGCTTCGCGAGCACGTCGCGCCGTTCGAGCACGGCTGCCGCTTCAGTGGGGGCCAAGTCGACCGGCTCGGGGACGAGCAGCGTTTGGCTTTCGAGCGAGCCGGTGCCGATCTTGTCGCGGAGTTGTTCGTAGAGGATCCGCTCGTGCAAGGCGTGCTGATCGATGACCAGCACCCCTTCTTCGCTTTCGGCAATGAGGTAACGATTGTGAACCTGGATCGCGCGGATCGGATCGCTTTCGTCGAGGCTCGGTCGCGGCGCGAACGGCATCGTCGTCGGGGCTTCGGCTTCCGCCGTCACAGCACCGGCCGAATCCGCGATCGTCGGCGATGGGGCGGTTTGCCACGGCTCGCTCACGTCGCGCACATAGGCGGCGGGACGCAAGGTCGGCGTCGGACCGCCGTCGGAGAACGGACGAAAGGCCGGCACGCCGTGCGCTGCGAGCGGCGTCGCCGACGGCGGCAACACGGTCCGCGGCCCGGCCTGGAATGCGGCATCGTCGGCGTCCCACGGTGCCGCGGCCGGGGGCGCTTCGCCGGTCGGCGAAACGGCGGCCGATGACGCGGCAGCGTTTGCAGAAGTCGCAGTCCCTTGCGCCCAGCGGACGAAATCCTGTCGCACTCGGGCCGTCTGATCGGCGTCGTGCGCCTGCGCGGGATCGCGATCGCTGAGAACCGCCGGGGCGGTCGCTTCGTTCGAAGTTTGCGCGCCGGCCGAGTCGAGCTTGTGCGTCAGGTCGGTCGCCAAGAACTTGGTCCGCAGCGCGGCGAGGAGTTGCCCGTACAGGCGACCGCCGTCTTGGAAACGAACTTCCATCTTCGTCGGGTGGACGTTCACGTCGACCGCGTCGGCCGGCATTTCCAAATGCAAGAACGCGATTGGGTGCCGGCCTGTAAGCAAGATGCCGCGATACGCTTCGCCGAGCGCGTGCTGCAACGAACGGTCGCGAATGAAGCGGCCGTTCAGGAACAGATACTGCATTCGATTGTGCGATCGGCTCTGGCTCGGGCGGGCGGCATAGCCCCAGAGCTTGACTTCGCCGTCGCGGCTCTCGATTGGCAACAGCTCGCGGGCCAACTCTTCGCCGAAGAACTGCGCGATCCGGGCCGGGAAACTTTGATCGCCCGGCAAGTCGTAAAGGGTCCGCTCGTTGTGCCGCAGCACGAAGCGGACCTGCGGATAGGCCAAGGCGAGCCGCGTGAACTGCTCGGTCACATGGCCGAGTTCGGTCTGCGTCGACCGCATGAACTTGCGGCGGACCGGCGTGTTGTAGAACAGATTGCGAACTTCGATCGTGGTCCCGGGCGACATGCCGCACGGCGCAGGCTCGCCGGCGACGCCGCCGACGACTTCGAGTTCCCAGCCCCCTTCGGCACCGGGCTGCCGACTGCTGAGCGTGAAGCGGCTGATCTCGGCGATGCTCGCCAAGGCCTCGCCGCGGAAGCCGAGCGTTTGGACGCGGAACAGGTCTTCGGCGTCGGCGAGTTTGCTCGTCGCATGCGGCGCGATCGCCAGCGGCAGTTCGTCGTGCGGAATACCGCCGCCGTCGTCGGCCACGCGGACCAACTCCAGGCCCCCCTGCTCGATCGCCACTTCGATCCGCGTCGCCCCGGCATCGAGCGCATTTTCGCAGAGCTCTTTAACGACGCTCGCAGGCCGCTCGATCACCTCGCCGGCGGCGATCTTATTGATGACGGAAGTGGGGAGACGGAGGATGGGCATGAGAAGGTTCGGGGTTCGGGGTTCAGGGTTCGAGGTTAGGAACGAATTCCAACCCTGAACCCTGAACTTCGAACCCTATAACTGGTACTCCTTAATCTTCCGATACAGCGTTCGTTCGCCGATTCCGAGCATGCGGGCCGCTTCTTCGCGGTTGCCGGCGGCGGCTTGCAGCGTCTCGGTGATAAACAGCCGTTCGATTTCTTCCAACGGCCGACCGACGAGCGAGGCCAAGCGATCACCTTGTGCGGCATCGAGCGGAACCGCGCCGGCAACGCCGTCGACGACGAGGCCCGGCTCGACGAGTTCGCTCGGCAGATCGTCGACGTCGAGCACGCCGTCGCCGTCGACGACGACCATTCGCTCGATCACGTTCCGCAACTCGCGCACGTTGCCGGGCCAGTCGTACGTCATCAGTCGTCGGCGGGCCGCAGTCGACATGCTCTTGATCGTCTTTTCGTGCTGCTTCGCGAACTGCTTCATGAAGTGTTCGATCAGCAGCGGGATGTCTTCGCGACGTTCCACGATCCGCGGCAGGACGATCGTGACCACCTTGAGGCGGTGATAGAGATCACTGCGGAACGTCCCGGCGGCGATGGCTGCTTCGAGATTGCGGTTCGTCGCGGAGATGAGCCGGACGTCGACCTTGATCGGATGGTTCGAGCCGACGCGGGTGATCTCGCCGCTCTCCAAGACGCGGAGCAGTTTGATTTGCGTCGGCAACGGCATGTCGCCGACTTCGTCGAGGAACAGCGTGCCGTGATCGGCATACTCGAACTTGCCGATGCGGTCGTTGCGGGCATCGGTGAACGCGCCGGCGATGTGCCCAAACAGTTCGCTTTCGAGAATCGTATCGCTAAGCGCGGCGCAATTGAGGGCGACGAACGCCTTGTTCTTGCGGGGACTGTTCTGGTGGATCGCCTGGGCGACGAGTTCCTTACCGGTGCCGGTCTCCCCTTGGATCAGCACGGCGGCGTTCGTCGGGGCGACCCGCTTGAGCATGTTGATCAGGTCGTTCATCTTCACGCTCGTGCCGACGACCCCTTCGAAGCCGAACTTTTCGTCCAAGCGGCGATGGAGTTCGACGTTCGTCCGCCGCAGTCGGGCGCTGCTCGCCGCCTTCTCGGTGACGGCGCGAAGTTGATTGATGTCGAGCGGCTTGAGCAGATAATTGAACGCTCCCTGCTGCATCGCCGAGACGGCCGACGGGACGGTGCCGTGGCCGGTGACGAGGATCACCTCGGCGTCGGGCTGGTCGTTCTTGGCACGGGTCAGCACCTCGAGGCCGTCGACTTCGTTCATCACCAGATCGGTAATGATGACGTCGAAGTCCTGCTTCTCGAGCAGCTTCAAACCGGCGTTGCCGGACGAGGCGGTCTCGCACTGAAAGCCGACCCGCTCGAGCCCGTCGGCGATCGTCAGCGCGTGCGGCTCATCGTTGTCTATGATCAACACCCGACCCGCGGCGGCGGGGGTCACGGCGGCGACGGGATGAGCGGCTTTAGCGGACATGCGACCCATGATAAAGGGATGAAGGCGGAACGGCGAGGGGGGCGAGGAAGCGCGGAGCGCGGAACTCGCAGCGCGGAGCAAAATACTTCGCTAATCGGCGATTTCGGTGCTCCGCATTCCCCGCTCCGCACTCCGCGCTTCGCCGTCGCTCAAGCGCTTCAGCCCCGGCAGTTCGATCGTGAAGCGCGTACCGCGGCCGACTTCGCTTTGGCAGGTGATCGTCCCGCCGTGGGCCTCGACGATCTTGCCCGTCGTCGGCAGGCCGAGACCGCTACCGCCGGGCTTCGTGGAGTAGAACGCTTCGAAAATCCGGGCCAGCGTCTGTTCGTCCATACCGCAACCGGTATCGATCAAGTGTAGGCAGACGCCGCGCGGCGTTGAGTCGGTCGCGACGACGAGCTGCCCGCCGCCGGGCATCGACTGCTGCGCGTTGAGGATCAGATTCAACAGCGCGCCGCGGAATTGTTCGCGGTCCAACAGCACGCTCGGCAGGTCCGACTTGAGATACGGCGTGATCTCGATCTTCGCTTGCTCGGCCTTCGGACGATAGAACTCGAGCAGCTTGCGAATTTCGTCGTTCAGATCGGTCGGCTCGAAGTTCATTCGCCGAATCTTGGCGAAGTTCAAGAAGTCGTCGAGGATCGACTGCAACCGGTTGCATTCGCGCTGGACCATTTGAATCTTGGCGAGCTTGCGTTTATCGCGCGGGTTGTCGGCCTCGCCGAAATCCTCGGCCAGCAACTCCATGTTGAGGTTGATGGTCGAGAGCGGGTTCTTGATCTCGTGCGCCAACGAACCGACGAGCCGTGCAATCTCGGCATACTGGTCGGCCGTGCGATCGCGGAGTCGTTGCTGTTCGGGATCTTGGTCGAGCATGGGACGGACGTCGTTAATATTTAGCCGCGGGGCACGTCCCCGCGCGGCTTTTGGGTACGCACAAACTCACGGGGGCGAGCCCCGCGGCTCAATGAGGGAGCAAAGAATCGTGCCGACGATTATAGCGTAACTCGTCGGCTACGGCTGCTTCGGCGGGGCGGCGGTTCCGGACGTCAGGTCGTCCCACTCGATGATGTACGGCAGCGGATTCCAATTCGGGGCGACGTCGTCCCAGACCTGTTCCGCTTGCCAACATGCGACGCGAACGTCATTGGCCTGATCGTCGGCAGGCCGACCGAGCCAGAGCTGCGGATCAAACGGCTCATCGGTCACCCACTGCCACGGCAGACTCGTGGCCTTGCGATAGCCGCCGAAATAGAAACGACCGATCTGATCGACCGTCGAAGCGCGGGGCCAAAGTCGTTGCCGCACCCAATCGCGTTCGGCCGCATCGTTGATCGTCAGCAAATGCCCGCCCCGCGCTGCGGCGGCCGCCTGGGCGGTGTTCCAATCGACCAAGTCGGTGACGAGGAGATAGCGGTGACCGTTGAAAGTTTCACCGGCTTCGTTGCGGTGCGGAGTCGGCGACGGTGAATCCCACTCAACGACGCAGCCGACGTTGCGACTCTGTCCGACGATCGTGCCGCTGACGGCCACGGCCCGCGAGCCTGCACTCCAATCGGCCCAGCCGAACCGACCGTTTCCCTGGATGAGACCGATCGCCGCGACCGGTCCGTCGATCCCTTCGTTCGGCGACCAGTCTTCAAAGTCCATCGGCTCGTCGGTCGACCAACGCCAAGTTCCGCGGCCGTCTTTGACGCCGCCGATCCAAACCATCCGCTCGCTCGGCAAGTCGACGAGCAACGTTTGCTTCAGCCAATCGCTCTCGGCAGCCGAGTTGACGGTCGCTAAGTGCCCGCCCAGTTCCTCGGCCAGACGTTGGGCTTCGTACCAGTTCAGCTCGCCCGGCAGCCATTGATAACTGTGCCCGGCGAACGTCACGCTTTGCACCGTCGGCAACGGTTCGTCGGCCACGACCGTGGCCGGTCGAGATGCTTCGGGCGAATCGAACGGCACGCGACGCGTCATCCAAACGTCGAACGAGCCGCGACCTCCCGGATGATTCTCGCGCTGAAAGTACAACGTCGCGCCGTCGGCCGCGAGCCACGCCGCCGTGAACTTGCCGCCGGACATCGGCAGCGGCATCGCGCCAACGATCCCGGCTTTATTGCGAAACGTGACGAACAGCTCGCCGTTTCGTTCGAGCAACAGATCGTTCGTCCCGGTAATGAAGCGGGGAAAATGTTCGTTCCCCTCGGTGTTGATCCCGCGTCCCAAATTCACCGGCGGATCGAACGGCGCCGTGAGCGAGGCCCGACGACTGATATACAGATCGGTGCCGCCGAACCCGCCCGGGCGACTGGAATGAAACGCCAGCATCAAGCCGTCGGGCGACAGGCACGGGCCCGAATCGTCGACCGCAGTGTTAATGTTCGGCCCCAACGATTGCGGCAGATCCCACGGAGCGTCGCGACTCGCACGGCGGCGACTCCAGATGTCGTAGCCGCCGACGTAGCCGGCCGGTCTAAAATTCACGGAACTGAATACGACTTCCAACCCATCGGCGCGCAAAGCCGGAGCGTGCTCGGAGTCGCTGCCGCTGGAGTATCGCGGCTTCGACCACGGCTCTTGCAGGCTCGCGCGACGAAACTCGACGAG
>CAMCTH010000119.1 GCA_945877965.1 Planctomicrobium piriforme
CGCCCCAGATTGCTGAGCGGCTCATTGGTTTGACCCTCTAAGCCGCGGCGAATTCTTCGAGCTCGGCCGCCAACCGCTTCCGAGCCGTGTGCAAACGCCGCTTGATCGTGCCGATCGGCGACGCAAACTTCTGGCTCATCTCGGCCAACGACTGCCCCTCGACGTAGAACGCGACGAGCGTGTTCCGATCGAGCGACTTCAACCTCCGCAAACCGGCTCGCACGTGCCGAGCCCGCTCTTGCTTGAGCGCGTCTTCCGACGGCGTGTCCCACTCCAAGCAGTTCGTTTCCAGGATCTCATTCTCCAACGGTTGAACGTGCCGCCGACGAACGGCCCGGTTAATCGCCAACCGGCCCGTGATCGACCGCAACCAGCCGCCGAAGCACTCGGGCTGCCGCAACTGGTCGAGCTTGCGGATCGCCTGGACGAACACTTCCTGCACCAACTCTTGCGCTTCGTCGGCATCGCCGGTCTTTCGCAAGGCGGTGTGGAATACGGCCCGCTCGTACCGCTCGACCAACGTTCCAAAAGCCTCTCGGTCGCCGCTCTGCGCGGCCAACACGAGTTCGGCGGTAGAATTCTCGATTTCGTTCTCTTCCAACAGACAAGTAGCCATGATTAGGGTATCTCTCTTAAAAGCCCGCAGGTGCAGGCGCTGCGTGTAGAAAAAATGCGTCGCGAAGGAACGACTGCGGAGATGGGCACGCGCGGCGCGAGGCTACGCGGCAAGTCTCCGGCGTCGGCCGGTTTCCGTCACTTCGTCGGACTACTGTTCGTCGGGTCGAACGTTAGCCGAGTCGTGAGGAACGGCACGACGCGCAAGTAACTCGCGAGTCGCGCCGACTTGCGGCGGCTGCTGCCCCAGCTTTTGGGGCTGCCGCCGGGATCGGTTGCATCGTGCCGTACGTAAACGGCAGATAACCGAGCCACGCATGCAGACGGCGCATCTCTAGATGCAATTCGCGCAGGGTGTGCGGCAGCGTCACGACGTTACGCTTGGCAACGACGAGAGCGTTCGCGATAACGCAAACGATGTCGGTCTTGGCGATAACGTTGATGAAGCTACGCATGACACAAACTCCCTGACGCCGAGGCGCCGTATTTGAGAGAGATCCAACTCAGGAGGCCTGCCCGACAGGGGCCGCCTCCGCTCTTGCCTCGCAATCCGGTGCGGACTGCGACAAATCCAAACTGGCCGCGAACGATCAAGCTCGGGGCAACTCCAACTCTGACATGCGATGCGGCCTTGGTCAATCGAAACCGACCGTCCACCTCGCACGCCTACTAGACGCACGATCGGTTCGCGGGTTCGCAGGAAATTGGAAAAAAAGATTCCGCCCCTTTTTCCGACTTCGCCTCAAGTTCTCCGTGGTCGTCGCGAAGTCGTCTAAGTGCATGGCTGTTATAGGTTTGAGTGGCGGCCGCGGCGGGCCCTCTTCCTTGACGTCCGCCGTCGCAGCCGGCACACTTCCGGGTCTCTCCGACTCGTGCCGCGTGTAACCCCTTCCCGCGAGGAATTCTGGATATGGCCCGCCGCTTCAAAGAGATTTTGGCGAAGAACGAACTCTGCCGCGTGTTTCAATGCGGACGGATCGCCTCGCCGCCGGTCATCGACCTCTATGGCTTCGCCGGCGACTTCGACGGCTTCTGGTTTGACCAAGAGCACTGCGGACTGACCTATAAGGAAATGGAAATGGCGGCGCTGGCTGCGCGGGCCAACGGCATGGACAGCATCGTTCGCATGGCGCCGACCGGCTATAACGTCGTCACGCAAGCGTTCGAGTCGGGCTGCGGCGGCGTGATGGCGGCGCGGATCGAGAGTGCCGCCCAGGCCGAAGAGTATGTTCAGTGGTCCAAGTTCGCGCCGCGCGGCAACCGCGGCATGAACACCTCGGGCTATGACGCCAAGTACACGCACATGCAGCAGCTCGAGTTCGCCGAGAAGGCGAACCCCGAGACGTTCGTCGCGATCCAAATCGAAATGCTCGGCGCACTGAACGAGTGCGACGCCATCGCGGCAATCGAAGGAGTCGACCTGCTGTTCGTCGGCCCGGCCGACTTGTCGCAATCGCTCGGTCTGCAAGGGCAACGGAATCATCCGAAGGTGTGGGAAGGAATCCAAGCGGTCGCCGATGCTTGCAAGAAGCACGGCAAGCATTGGGGCGTCGTCCCGCTCGACCCACCGTACGCCGATCGCTGCTACGATATGGGCTGCCGGATGATCACGTTCGGCAACGACGTCGGCGCCATGCGTTTGGGCATCAACGCCGTCAAAACCGCGTACGCCAGCCACTTTAAGAAGTAACGATCGCCCGCAGATCGTGGCTTTTTCGACTCCGGACGCGCTAGATCGCGAATCGATCTTGTGCCGCGGCGACGCTGCGCCCGAGAATGCCGACCGTCGTCGACGCCGGGCCGATTCATGGCCCGGCGCGAGCCCGTGGTTTATGGGGAGTTGCGAGCATGGATGCCGCTGCAGTCGATACGCGCGCGGATCGCGAGAACGCCGCCTTTTGGGAAATGATCTGCGGCTCCAACTGGGAGACGCGGCTCGGCATCACCGATTCGAGCCCTGCGTCGCTCCGCAAGTTCGACGATTACTACCGCACGTTCTATCCCTACCTCGAAGACTGGCTCGACCCGGCAAGTCTGGCGGGACGCGATGTACTCGAAGTGGGACTCGGCTACGGCACGGTCGGTCAGATGATCGCCGCTGCCGGCGCGAACTACTCGGGGCTCGACGTCGCTCGCGCGCCGGTCGATCTGATGAATCGTCGCTTGCAGACCGGCGGCTACTCGGGCTGCGCGGTGCAAGGTTCGGTGCTCGACGCTCCGTTCCCCGCCGAGTCGTTCGACGTCGTCGTCTCGATCGGCTGTCTGCATCACACGGGCGACGTCCAGCGCGCGATCGGCGAGGCGGCGCGAATGCTGCGTCCCGGCGGCCGCTTGATGATGATGGTCTATCATGCCTACTCCTATCAAACGTTTGCCCGTCGGCGAGCCAAGCTCGTGGGTGATTGGCTCCGCGATCGTCGCGGCGCGCCATACTCGACCGGCGATGAAGCGCTCCGCGCCGTTTACGACGCCAACGCGGCAGGCGAAGCGGCTCCGCATACCGTCTTCTTGTCGCACAAGCAATTGACGCGGACCGCCGAGCGGCATGCCCTAACGGTGAGCCGAATCGGTCGCGAAAACTTTTCGCAGCGGTTGCAACTCGGCGTGATTCCGCGAAACTGGCTGCTCGCCACCTTCGGCAAATGGATCGGCTCCGACCTCTACGCCGTGCTCGAAAAACCGGGCCGCGCGAAGAACGCGAGTCGCTCCCGCGCCGCGTAGCAATCAGGTGTGCGTGATCGTCACTCGCAGAGATCATCATGCCTCAAGAACTATTCGGCCGCGCGGCCCTCATCACCGGAGCAGGGGTCGGCATCGGCCGTGCTTGCGCCGTCGCTCTCGCCAAAGCCGGCGCGACGATCGGCGTCCATTATCGATCCAGCGTCGAAGAAGCCCGCGAAACGGTGCGGATGGTCGAGGAGGCCGGCGCGCGAGCCGTGTTGTTGCAGGCCGATTTGACCGACGAAGCGGCTGCAAATCGGATCGTCGACGAGTTTACGTTTGCCGTCGGTCGCTTGGATGTGCTCTTCAACAACGCGGGCGATCCGCTGCAACGGACGCCGCTGGCCGATTGCTCGCTCGAACTTTGGCGCAAGGCGTTCGACGTCAATGCGACGAGCGCGTTTCTCGTCACCCGTCGAGCGATCCCGCATCTGCGAACCTCAGGGCACGGCAGCATTATCAACAACCTCTCGCTCTCGGTGCAGACCGGCGGGGCGGGGGGCGCCGGTCCGTATGCGGCTGCCAAGGGGGCGTTGCAGGTGATGACCCGGACGTTATCGCGCGAGTTGGCGCCGCAAGTCCGCGTCAACGCGATCATGCCGGGCGTCGTCGAGACGCGGCATCACGAAGTTTTCAGCACGCCCGAGCGAATGGAAAGCTATCGCCAGCAAACCCCGCTGGGCCGCAACGCGACGCCCGACGAAGTGGCCGGAGCCGTGTTGTTCCTCGCCTCCGACGCGAGCAGTTTCACGACCGGCGCCATCATCGACATCAGCGGCGGCCGCTTTCTGCGGTGACCCTCAGCGGGCTGCGGGGGCATCTCATCGTAACGGCATCCTGCGAAAGTGGGGAGACTACGCGCCGTTTGCGGCCTCTTTGCAACGTGATCACTCTTTGAAATCAACAAAGTGCTAGCCGAAGAACCATGACGGCGCTAGCATGCAAGCAGGGGGGATGGTTTTGGCATCGGAGGTCACCATGAGCACCTGCATCGCGAGCCCGGTTGATAAAGCGTCCTTAATCGAAGCCCATCGCCCGCGTTGGAAAACCTTTCAACTCTGGCTCCTCTTCTCGGCCGTGTTGGCCTTGGCTCAAGCGGCCCTCGTTGCATCGATCGTCACCGGGCATTACTGGCTGACGGTGCCGCTGGTGCTCGTCGTCGCGCACTTTATGCACTCGCAGTTGATGGCGTTTCACGAAGCGGCCCACTATGTGTTCTGCCCCAATCGGAAATGGAACGAAGCGATCGGCATTGGCATCGGGCTGTTTCATTTCAGTTCGTTGTCGCTGTTTCGGGCTGTGCACCACACGCACCATGCACATCTCGGCACGGTGCAGGACGAGCAGCTTTGGCCATTCGTCGATACACGCATGCCGCGATGGAAGCGGCTGCTGGCAGCCCTAGCCGAGTTGACGTTGGGGACTTTCTATGACGCGTTTCTTTTCTGGCGGGTCTTTTTTCGGAGCTCGTCGCCAATCGTCTCGCCGCACGTTCGTCGCCGCATCCGCTGGGAGTTGGCGCTGATGGTCGTGTTCTGGACCGGCATGTTCGCGCTCACCGTTCAGCTGGGAACCGGCCGATTGTTGCTCTGGATGTATTTCATCCCGGCACTCCTCACCGGCAGCATGTACGCCTGGCGAAAGTACGTCGAGCACATGGGGCTGACCGGCCCGACGACCGCCGACCTCTCGCGCTCCGTCGTCCATGCCGACGCGCTAGGGCGACTACTGACGTTCACTATGTTCAACATCGGCTTCCATGCCGTGCATCACGCCTACGGAGCTTTACCGCAAGATGCGCTCCCGCAATTCAGCGGTTTACTACACGATGACGACGACCACGCGAACTCTACGGCCGTCTTTCCGACCTATTACAGCGCATTCCGTGCGATGCTACCAAGCCTCGCCGATCCCAAAGTCTGGCCGCAGTGGAACGATGCGGATCAATCGGCGTAGAAAATCCGCCGCGTGTTGTCGCGCAGGATTTCCGTGCCGAAGGCGACGGCTCGTTCTTCGCTCCAGCCGCGGTCGACGACGTACCGCTCGGCCAGGATCTTGGCCAAGATTCGTTTGTACATCGCAAACTTCGGCAGCGCGAATTCGAGCTTGTACATGTCGCTGTAGTAGCCGACTTGCTTCGTGCGGGGCACGGCCTCCATCCGGGCGGCGCTGTCGTGTTCGATGAACGTCGGCGTGTTCGAGTACCACCAGTGGCCGTTGGTGACGACGTTCGGGAAGATCCAAGCGTAGCTCGCCAGTTCCTGGTTCGTCACGCTGGCCAGCACCGAGATCGGGAACGTCACCTGCGGGAAGGCGTTGAACAATTCTTTGTACTGGATCAGCGAGACGCGGCTGTCGTACAGGTCCATGCCTTGGAAGACGCCCGTCGGGTAGACGGCCCGATTGACGCCGATCATGAGATCGAACGGCAGCTTGAACTCGACGCAGTATTCGGCCAACGTCCAGAAGACGAAGTTCGAGAGCTCGCGACGACGTTCGACCGGCGCGTTCACCCCTTCTTTGAGTACCGCGGCGAAGGCAGTTTCGGCACTTGCGAGTTCGATCTTCGTCGGCGCAAAGTCCGGCGGGATTGATATCGCGCAGGCTCGAGCTCCGTTCTTCTTGAAGTGCTGGAACAGTTTGCCGATCGCCGTCTTTAATTGAGCAGCCGAACCGACGGACGATTGCGTCGCCTTATCGAGCCGCGCGCGAACCTCGGACTTGCCCAGGTGGAAGACGAGATCGTCGGTCCGAAAGCACGGCACATACTTCTTGGTGTCGAAGCCCGCCAGCGGATCGTCGAAGTCGTTCGTCAGGAAGACCGCTTCGAGTTTGCTTTGCTTGAGCACGTCGTCGGCCCACGTCGGCGACGCCATTTTCTTTTGGGCCGCGTCGTAGATCGGTTCCCAGTTCTTCGTCGTGACGAGTTCTTCTTGGAACCCAAAGAACTCGCGGGCGATTTCAATAAACCAACTGTATTGAATCGTGTTCTCGATCGGCCCCAAGCCCGAGATGATCCGCCGGGTCTTTTCCTTCGGGTCGAGTCCCGGCTCCTCGATGTTCGCCTTCGGCATGCCGGCCGAGTGGGCCAGTTCGGTGTAGTAGTGGTAGCCGAGAATGTCGACGAGCGTGGTCGACGCGGGAGCGTGCGGATTGATATGCGTGTGCGGGTCGACGATCGTGAGCGAGTGGAGTTGGTCGAAGAGGCGGCGACGAAGGGCGTCGGACATGGCCGGTGTCTCGTAGAGTTCGCGGAGAATTAATTGAATCAAATCGGCGGTCCGCCATCATATTCCGTCGATGGGAGCACCCGCCAGGGGCACTCTTTGCGACCCGCTTTATCTTGACATAGGCCGTCGGCGGGAATCACAATACATATCTCCCGGCTAGTACTCCAGCACTGCGTTTTCCTGCCTGCAGTGGCTGCCCCTCCGGATCGATTTTCTGCGTGGAGGTTGAGTATGTCCGATCGGCTGTTCTTCAGCATTATTGCGCTCGTCGGTCTGGCATCGTCGGGCTTTTCCGCCGAGCGAGTCGAATCGGGCAAGTCGCGCGCGATCGATTTCAATCGCGATGTGAAGCCGATCCTGGCCGAGCACTGTCTGAAGTGCCACGGTCCCGACGAGGCCGAGGGGGGCTTGAACCTCACCGATCGCGCCATTTCCGTCCAAGAACTCGACAGCGGCGCGAAAGCGATCGTCCCCGGCAAATCAGGGGCGAGCGAAGTGATCAAGCGGATCCTGTCGACCGACGCTGAAGTTCGCATGCCTCCCGGCGACGAGAAGCCGCTGAAGCCGCACGAAGTCGAAGTGCTGCGACAGTGGATCGACGCCGGAGCCGAGTACCAAACGCACTGGTCGTTCCGCACGCTGGAAAAGCCAGCGGCTCCGACCGTGAAGGACGCTGCGTGGGTTCGCAATCCGATCGATGCGTTCGTGTTGAAAGAACTCGAAAGCCGTGGGATTAAGCCGTCGCCCGAGGCCGATCCGCATACCCTTGTGAAGCGGCTTTATCTTGACCTGACCGGCTTGCTGCCGAGCACGGCCGAGACCGACGCGTTTGTGAACGAATACTCCGCAAAGAACGGCGACCGGGAAGCCGTTTACCAAACCCTGATCGACAAGCTCCTCGCCTCGCCGCACTTCGGCGAGCGTTGGGGCCGGCACTGGCTCGATCTGGCTCGCTATGCCGACAGCGACGGCTATGAAAAGGATCGGCCGCGCCCCGATGCCTATGTCTTTCGCGATTGGGTGATCCGCGCTTTCAATGAAGGGATGCCGTTTGATCGGTTCACGATCGAGCAACTCGCGGGCGATTTGCTCCCCAATGCCACGCCGCAACAAAAGATCGCGACGGCCTTCAATCGTCAAACGTTGACGAACACCGAAGGGGGTACCGACCAAGAAGAGTTCCGCGTCGCCGCCTGCATGGACCGGACCGACACGCTCAGTTCCGTATGGCTCGGTCTGACGGTCGGCTGTGCGAAGTGCCATACCCACAAGTACGACCCGATCACGCATACGGAGTATTACCGCCTCTTCGCGTTCTTCAACGGGGCCGACGAGGTGGTTGAAAAACTGCCGGTTAAAGCAAAGGACCTCGACGCGTTGGAGCAGAAGCTGCAACCGCTCGAAGCGGCCCTCGACAAGCGGTATCGTGCGATCGCTCCCGCCGAACAAAAGTGGGAAGAAGAACAACGCGACTATGTCGAAAACATCAAGTCGACGAAGCTCGAAGTTGAAAAACGTGATGTCACGGCTGAGGTTCGTTCTGCGGGCGGGGCGAGTTTTATTCGACATGACGACGGCGTCTACTCCGTCGCTGATGCCGCAAAAGTTCCGGCGACCGACGTCTATACGATCACGCTGAAGGACCTGCCCAAAGATTTGACCGGCTTCCGGATCGAGGCGTTCCCCGAAGAATCGCTGCCGAAGAAAAGCGTCGGCCTCGCTTCGGGGGGTAACTTCGTCGTCACGCAACTGCGGGCTGAAGTAATTGACGCCGAGGGAAAGAAATTACGCGACGTGCCGTTGCAATTCGCGACCTCCGACTACGATCAGTCCGGCTACAAGGCGGCCGACGTTCTGGCCGCGTCGAACAACACCAAAAAAGGATGGGCCGTCGGCGGCCAAGTCGAGAAGCCGCACTACTTGCAGGTGCGGACGAAGGAACAATTTAACCTAGCCGACGGCGAGCGGTTGCAACTGGTGCTGGAGCAGAAGTACGGCACTCAGCATTTGTTGGCACGTTTCAAAGTCCGCACCATCATCGGGGACGGCGCGTTGCTGCATATACCTGATGAGGTGGTTAAGGCGTTGCGGATGTACCCGGAGAAGCGGGTGAACGAGACGCGGCAACTCCTGTTCGATTTCTTCGCAGGCCAAGACGCCGAAGTGAAAAAGTTGCAGGGGCAGATCGATGCGGTCAACAAAGAGTTCCAAACGCAACTGATGCCGGTCCGCTTGATCGCGACCTCGCGCAAGGGGCGCAAGACGTATCGCTTTGATCGGGGGGATTTCTTGTCGCCCAAGGAAGAAGTGACGCCGGGAACGCTCGGCGTGCTGCCGCCGATGAGGGCGGACGGCTCGGCCCCGAGTCGCTTGGATTTGGCCCGCTGGCTGGTCGGTCCGACGAATCAACTGACGCCCCGCGTCATCGCGAATCAATTTTGGTCGCGGCTGATTGGGGCCGGCTTGGTTCGTTCGGTCGGCGACTTTGGGGTCCGCGGTGAGACGCCGTCGCATCCCGAGTTGTTGGATTGGCTCGCCTTGACGTATCGCGACGATTTGAAGTGGAATACGAAAGCGTTCCTCAAGACGGTTCTGATGTCGTCGACCTATCGTCAGGCCTCGACGCATCGCCCTGAATTGGTCGACGTCGATCCGCTGAACACGATGCTCGCGCGACAGAATCGAATCCGCGTCGAAGGCGAAATCGTGCGCGATCTCGCGTTGCAGGTCGGCGGGTTGTTGTCGCCCAAGATCGGCGGTCCGAGCGTCTATCCGCCGATGCCCGCCGATTTGGCGAAGCTGAGCTACGCCAATAATTTCTCGTGGACCGAAAGCACCGGCGAGGATCGTTATCGTCGTGGGATGTACACGTTCTTCAAACGGACGATCCCGCACCCGACGCTGATCACGTTCGATTGCCCCGACGCGAACCTGACCTGCGTCAATCGTTCGATTTCGAACACGCCGCTGCAAGCGTTGGCACTGCTGAACAACGATGCCTTCGTCGAATCGTCGCAAGCCTTGGCCAAGAAGTTGCTGGCGCTCGACGATCTCGGCGACGACGCGCGATTGAGTCGGGCCATTGAAATGTGTTTGGCTCGTGAGCCGGAGAGCGACGAAGTCGATCGCTTGCAGAATTTGCTGGAGCAGGCGCGACGTTACTTCGCGGAGCATCCGGAAGAGGCCGACGCCCTGGTCGGCCGCTACGCCGCCCCGCCGACGACGAACGTCGAGACCGCCTCGTGGATCGCCGCCGTTCGTGTGTTGATCAATTTGGACGAGTTCATTACGCGAGAGTGAGTTGTAGGGAACGGCCTCCGTGCCGTTCCGTCCGTGTTGTGACCCGATCACGGAACGCCAGAGACGGCGTTCCCTACAGAATAGTCGAGAATTGCCATGAATCGCTTCGATCTGCATGAATGTGCCCGCGATGCCGCTCAGGATCATTCGCGCCGTTACTTCTTGGGGAACGCCGGGTACGGCATCGGGGCGGCGGCTCTGGCCG
>CAMCTH010000120.1 GCA_945877965.1 Planctomicrobium piriforme
CGACGATGCCGGATCAGGTTTCGCCCGAAGTGAAACAAGAGCGGGTCGAACGCTTGCAGCAACTCGGCGACGTGTTGCGCGACCGCTACCAAGCGAGCCTACAAGGCCGCACCTTGCGGGTGTTGCTCGAAGGGCAATTGCCCGACCGACCCGACGTTTGGGCCGGCACCTCCTGCCGCTACGCGACGGTCGAACTGCCGGCCCGCGCCGCGAACGGCTTCACGCCGCAACGGAGCACGCTGGTCGACGTCGTTGCCGGCACGACGCAAAACGGCCGGATTCAAAGCGTTCTCGCGACCCCTTCTATCGCTGCGATCTAGCCACTCGGTCGCTCTGGTGACGCGGCGAGGCTTTTGCTAAAGTCCCGCCCCCATCGCAGAACGTCCCTTCGTCACACAGCCCCGGGCCCGACGCCCGGCATTCCGATCATGTTGCCAGCTCGTCTTCTCGTCGGCTCGTTCGTCGTCGCTCTCGGTCTTGCGTCCGCAACGGCGCAGGCTCAATCGCCCCTCGGCCGGATGTCGATCTTCAAGCGATTGGAATCGGACCCGAACAAGACCTATCCGTTGCAAGAATCGCACGGCCCGTGGTTGATCTTGGCGGCGACCTTCAGCGGCGAAGATGCCGAGAAGCAAGCGCAGGCCCTGATCGTGGAACTCCGCCGCGACTTCAAACTGGCCGCCTATCGCCACGAAATGGTGTGGGACTTCAGCGAGAACATTCAAGGCCGCGGCATCGATGCTTACGGTCGGCCAAAGCAAATGAAGCACGCCAACTACGAAAAGCGCGAAGAGATCGCCGTGCTGATCGGCGATTTCCCGACGATCGACGATCCCGCCGCGAAGAAGACGCTCGAAGAAATTCGCTACGCCAAGCCGATTTGCCTCGACCCCGAGCAGATTGCCAAAACCGGGCAAAAAACCTCGCAAACGTTTGCCGGTTGGCGACTCGCTTCGGCGCAGTTCATGTCGGGCAGTGCCGAGAAGAAACGTCGCGGCCCGCTCGGCAAAGCGTTTCTCACCGTCAACCCGTTAATGCCGGCCGAATACTTTCGCCCTAAGGGAATCGATCCGCTCGTCGAACGGATGAACGAACCGATGGAGCACAGCCTGCTCAAATGCCCGGGCAAGTACACCGTGAAGGTCGCGACGTTCGCCGGCACGATGGTCTCGATCCCGTCCGAAGTCGAGAAGATCGAGAAGGGCGAAAAGCATTTGCGAAGCCGACTCGAACAGGCCGCCATGAACGCTCACAACCTGACTGCCGCCTTGCGTGCGAAAGGTTACGAAGCGTACGAGTTTCACGATCAAGAACAAAGCTTCGTCACGGTCGGCAGCTTCCAAGAAGTGGCGCGGCCGATCCTCGACGAGACCGGTCGACCGCTGGCCGACGGCAAGAAGCAGTTGTACGATGAGGTCCGCAACGTCGTGTCGACGTTCGGCACCACCACGTTCGACGAACGAGGCCTGGCGAAGCAAGTCGCGCCGCGCAGCCTGATCGGCATCCAGTTCGACGCCAACCCGGTGCCGATCGAAGTGCCGCAACGTTCGATCGCGGCCGCCTACGATCAATCGCGCCAAGCCCGCCGCTAGCTCGCAACGCCTCGACAGGTGTTCGGCTGCGGCCGAGACTTTTCGCCGAGGAGACAACGAGCTTGAAACCGACGCTGGTGCTGGGAACGCACAATCGCAAGAAGGGGACCGAGTTGGCGGCGCTCGTCGCTCCGCTCGGATTCGAAGTCCGCACCCTGGCCGACTTCCCCGGCACGCCGACCGTCGACGAGACGGGCCGCACCTTCGCCGACAACGCCCGACTCAAAGCGATCGGCTACGCGCAAGCCCTGGGCCAATGGGTGCTGGCCGACGACAGCGGCCTCTGCGTCGACAAACTCGGCGGCAAGCCGGGAGTCGACTCGGCCCTGTATGCGGGCACGCACGGCGACGACGAAGCGAACAACGATCTGCTGCTCCGCGAACTCGGCGACGCCCCGCCCGAACAACGCTCGGCACATTATGTTTGCCACGTCACGCTCGCCGATCCGCAGGGGGCGATCCGCTTAGAAGCGGCCGAGGTTTGCCGCGGGCGGATCGTGACGTCGCGCGACGGCGTCGGCGGCTTCGGGTACGATCCGCTGTTCGAAGTCGTCGAGTATCACCGGACGTTCGGCAAGCTCGACCCGCAAACGAAGGCCTGCATCAGCCACCGCGCGCGGGCCCTGCGCCGCATTCTGCCGGAACTCCGCCGGCTCGCCGCCTCGGGCGACTGGCAGCCGCGGGTCTAGCCGGCCGCCGCGCCGACGACGATACTGGTGGACGTCTGCGGGTCGCATCCCGCTCTGCCCACCTCGCTCAAAGGATCGTCCATGTCGCGCGTCCTCGGCCTTGCGTTGCTCTGCGGATTGATTGGCTCGACGACCTCGCCCAGCCGTGGCGACGAGGCGGACCCCAAGGTGTGGTCGGCGGCGAACGTCGAAGGGCTGTTCACGCTCTACAAGCATCTGCACCAAAACCCAGAACTCTCGCACCAAGAAAAGCAAACGGCCGCGCGGCTGGCGCAAGAGTTGGAATCCATCGGGCTCAAAGTCACGACCGGCGTGAACAACACGGGCGTCGTCGCCATTCTGGAGAACGGGCCCGGGCCGCGCATCATGGTCCGGACCGATCTCGATGCCTTGCCCGTCACCGAAGCGACCGGACTGGCCTATGCGTCGAAGGTGAAAGTGAACGACCCCGAAGGCAAACAAATCGGCGTGATGCATGCCTGTGGGCACGACATCCACATCACCTGCCTCGTCGGCACCGCGCAGTACATGAACTTGCACCGCGACAAGTGGAGCGGCACGCTTATGTTCATCGGCCAACCGGCGGAAGAGACCGTCAACGGCGCCGACGGCATGCTCCGCGACGGGCTGTTCACGCGCTGGCCGAAGCCGGACCTCGCGCTGGCCCTGCATTGCTCGCCGAAACTGCCGACCGGCAGTGTCGGCTATCGGCCGGGCTTTGCCTTGGCGAACGTCGACACGATCGACGTCACCGTCTACGGCCGCGGCGGACACGGCGCACAGCCCCACACGACGATCGACCCGGTCGTCATCGCGGCGCACTTGATCGTCGATCTACAATCCATCATCGCCCGAGAGTTGGAGCCGGGCGATCCGGCGGTCATCACCGTCGGCTCGATCCACGGCGGCACGAAGCACAACATCATCGGTAACGATTGCAAATTGCAACTCACCGTCCGCAGCTATGCCGACAAGACCCGCGAGCACATCCTGGCGGCCATCGAACGGAAAGCGAAAGCCGCCGCCGCGGCCGCCGGAGCCCCGGAACCGAAAGTCGAAAAACTCGACGGCACCCCGGCGATGTTCAACGACGAAGCGCTCGTCGCCCGCGTCGTGCCGGTCTTCAAAGAGGTGTTCGGCGAGAAGAACGTCGAGTTGAACGAGGCGTCGATGGGGGGCGAAGATTTCAGCTTCTACGGCAAGGCAGGGGTACCGATCTTCATGTTCACGCTCGGCACGACCGAGCCGGAGCGGATCGCGAGCTATGCTCGATTGAAGCAGACCGCGCCGTCGCTCCACTCGCCGTTGTACTATCCCGACCCGCAGCCGAGCATTCAGACCGGCGTGACGGCGATGACCTCGGCGCTGCTGCATCTGCTGCCGCCGGAAAAGTCGGGACGATAAGAACCTGCTATGACGCGAACCACTCTGCTCCTCGTGCTCGGCTATGCGGCGGTCCTCGCCGCCGCCGCGACGGCCGTCGTCGAGACGCGGCGACGAACGATCGCGACGCTCGACACGCCCGAGGCTCGGGCGGAGTGGAACTCTTGGCGCGCCGAGACGAAGAAGCTCAGCCAAGAGCAAGGCCCGGCGATGCGTCGACCCGCGAAGGCCGTCGAGCCGCCGATGTTGATTTTATTGCGAGATCATTTCCCGATGGCGCTCGGCTCGACGCTCGTCGCGGCGACGCTGTTCTATTGGCTGATGGTCGTGCTGATCCGCGGCAGCCTGCAAACGCCGCCGCTGCCCGACGGCGTCGAGCCGGAGACGCTGCCATGACCGACACGCCGCAAACATCGTCCCCCTCGGGCTCGGCCGCCGCGTCGCCGTCTAATGCTGCAAAGCAAGCAGCCGCGCCGACGCCCGAGATGCCGACCGACGTGATCTTGGCTCCGCCTGACGGGCCGTCGAAATCGACCCCTGCGAACCACGGCGGCGCGGCCGTCGCAACCGGCAACTCGAACACGTCGATCCACATTGAAGTAGCGCCGCGCCCGGTGACGCCGGTCCCGCTGGCCTGGCGGAGTTGGCCCGTCGTCGACTCGCTCGGCGAGTTCATCTTGCTGACGACGGCCCTCGTCGGCGCGCCGGCCATCGTCTTTCAATCGGCCGGCCCCGCTTACGCCCTGTTCGCGTTCGTCGCCGTGCTGTTCGTCTCGTGGCGAAGCTTCGTGCCGACCGTGTTCGAACTCAGCGCGCTCGGCGTGACGGAGAATCGCCTCGGTCGCACGCGCCGCATTCCGTGGATCTCGATCGATCGCTATCTCATCGGCCGCCGCGGCGTGTTCTTGTCGTCGACCGGCGCGCCGCTGGAAATGCTCCGCGGACTTTATCTGCCGTGGGGCCAGCACCGCGATCAGATTCTAACGACGCTGCGTTACTATCTGCCGCGCGCCGAAGACTAATTGCACTTGGGCATCAATCCCGAGCAAAGAAGCACGCCGCTTGATGGACGTCGGCCGTCCCGGCGATTCCTTCCAACTTCGGCGGCGACTTGCGGCACTCGTCGCGGACCTGTGGGCAACGATCGGCGAAGGGGCACCCGGGATAGACGCGATCAGGCGACGGCACATCGCCCGTCAGCACGATCCGCTGCCGCGTTCGTTCGATCTGCGGATCGGCGACCGGCACGGCCGACAACAGGGCCTTGGTGTACGGATGCCGCGGATTGCGATACAACTCGTCGGCCGGCGCGATCTCGACGATCCGCCCCAAGTACATCACGCCGACCATATCGCTGATGTGCCGCACCAGCGAAAGATCGTGGGCGATGAAGACATAGGCCAGCTTCAACTGCGTCTGCAAATCTTCTAGCAGGTTGACGATCTGCGCCTGAATCGAAACGTCGAGCGCCGAGACCGGCTCGTCGCAGAAGATCAACTTCGGTCCGACTGCCAGAGCCCGGGCGATGCCGATCCGCTGCCGCTGTCCGCCGGAGAACTCGTGCGGATAGCGATTGAGAAAGCGCGGGTTCAACCCGACCATGTCGAGCAAGCGCATCACCTCGACGGCTCGCCCTTCGCGGTCCATTCCGGGCCGAAATATCTTGAGCGGTTCGCCGACGATCCGCCCGACCGTCATCCGCGGGTTGAGCGACGCGAAGGGATCCTGAAAGATCATCTGCATCGTCTGTCGATGCGGCAACATGGCGGTGTCGGAAAGTCCGGCGATCGGTTCTCCTTCGAGGCATACCTCGCCGAAGGTCGGCGGGATGAGGTTCAACACGGCCCGCGCCGTCGTGCTCTTGCCGCAGCCGCTTTCGCCGACAAGCCCAAGCGTCTCCCCTTCGCGCAACGAAAAGCTCACGCCGTCGACCGCGCGAATGAAACCATGCTCGGGCCGAAACAACGAGCCGCGGCGAAACGGAAAGTGCACCTTCAGATCGCGCACTTCCAACAACGGCGCATCACTCGCCTTAATCAAGCTCCACCTCCGCCGCGGCCGCGACTTCTTTCGAGACAAAACAGGCGGCTCGACCTTCGAACGGCGTCGGCAACAACGCAGGCCTCTCGACGCGGCAACGATCGACGACGAACGGACAGCGAGGATGAAACGCGCAACCGCTGGGCAAACGCGAAAGATCAGGAGGTTGACCGTCGATGGGCCGCAAGCGACCGTCGCCGCCGCTCAGCCTGGGGCGCGACCTCAACAGGCCGAGCGTGTAGGGATGATGGGGCCGCGAATACAGCTCGTCGACCGACGACTCCTCGACGATCCGGCCCGCATACATGACGGCGACGCGACGACAGAGATTCGCCATCACGCCGAGATCGTGCGTGATCAACACGACGGCGGTCCCCTCGTCGCGCTGCAAGTCGCGGATCAGCTCCAAAATCTGAGCCTGGATCGTCACGTCGAGCGCCGTCGTCGGCTCGTCGGCGATCAGCAGGTCGGGCTTGCACGACAGGGCCATCGCGATCATCACCCGCTGCCGCATGCCGCCGGAGAACTGATGCGGATAGTCGTGCACGCGCCGGCCGGCCGCCGGGATGCCGACTTTTTCGAGCATCGTCACCGCATGATCCAAGGCCTGCCGCGGCGTGTGTCCCAGATGCAGGCGCGTCATCTCGGTTAGTTGCTCGGCGACGGTGAGCAACGGGTTGAGCGACGTCATCGGGTCTTGAAAGATCATCGCCACGCGGCGGCCCCGGATGCGGCGCAGTTCCGGTTGCGAAAGCGTCAGCAAGTCGCGGCCATCGAACATCGCCCGCCCGCCGACGATCCGCGCCGGCGGCCGCGGCAGCAAGCCGAGGATCGCGAGATTCGTGACACTTTTGCCTGATCCGCTTTCGCCGGCGATGCCCAGCGTTTCGCCCGCCGCCACGTTGAACGACACGCCGTCGACGGCGCGCACGACTCCGTCGTCGGTATGAAACTCGACGCGGAGGTCTTCAACTTGAAGCAGAGGTTTGTGCATCGTTAACGATTCTTCAACCGGGGATCCAAGGCGTCACGCAGGCCGTCGCCTAAAAAGTTCAATGCGAACAACGTTGAACCGAGGGCGAGGCCGGGGTAGACGACGAGCCACCAGTCGATATGCACGGCCGTGATGCTCTGCGTCCCCTCGTTGGCCAGCACGCCCCACGAGACGTCGGGGGCTTCGACGCCGAGGCCGAGGAACGACAAGAACGCTTCGAACAGCATGACGCGCGGGATCGTGAGCGTGAGGTACACGATGATGATGCTCAGCAAGTTCGGCACCAAGTGCAGGAAGATGATCCGCCGACGATTGCAGCCGATCGTGCGGGCCGCCTCGACGAATTGTTCCTGCTTGAGCGACAGCACCTGCCCGCGGACGACGCGGGCCATCGTCAGCCAGTAGATCGCGCCGACGACGAAGAAGAAGATCGTGATCCGATTTTCGATTCCCCAGCTACTGAGGCCAGCTTTGACCTCGGGATCGTCAAGCACGGTGATCAATAGGATCACGACGAAGATGAACGGAATCGAGTAGAGCACGTCGACGAATCGCATCATCAGCGAGTCGACCGTGCCGCCGAGGTAGCCGGACGTGGCGCCGTAGGAGACGCCGATCACCAGCGAGACCAAGCCCGCGACGAGGCCGACGACGAGTGAGATGCGGGCTCCCCAGAACAGTCGCGCCAGCAGATCGCGGCCTAGCATATCGCAGCCGCACCACGAAGCCGCCTCCCAGCGACCGAAGATCGCGCCGCGAAGGCGGAGCAGTTGCCGGTTGAAGGCGTCGAACCAACCCGACTTCGGATCGTCGGCAGCCCGAATACCGAAGGCGGCGCTGACGGCGTCGTCGTCGATTGCGCCCGAGTCGTCGATCCAGGTCGTCGTTTGCGTGAATGCGGGCTGGAACTGCGGGGCCGCGAATGCTCGATCGGAGCGGACCATCCGCGGAGCCTGCAACGGCCACAACGGCGTAAAGAGTGCGCCGATGCCGATCAGAAACAGATAGCCGAGCGCGATCATCGCCGCCCGATTCCGTTTCAAACGTCGCCAAGCGTCGCGCCCCAGCGACGTACCGCGGACCTGCTGCGCCTCGGCCAGCAGGCGGGCGTACTTTTCGGCGGCGGTAACAGGCGCGTCGGTCATGCGTCGAGTTTGATCCGCGGGTCGACGACTTTGTACAGCACATCGACGATGAAGTTCATGAGGCAGAGAATCACGGTGTAGAGCATCGTCAGCGCCATCGCCAACGTCAGGTCGCGTTGAAAGACCGACTCGACGAGATGGATGCCGAGCCCCGGGATGGCGAAGATTTTTTCTTCGACGAGCGAGCCGGTCAGAATGCCCGCCGTCGCGGGACCGATGTACGACAGGACCGGCAGCAACGAACCCTTGAGCGCATGGCGCGTCAGAATCGTCGACGGGGCGAGCCCCTTCGCGCGGGCCGTGCGGATGTAATCTTGCGAGAGCACGTCGAGCATACCGCTGCGGGTCAGTCGCGCGATGTAGGCTGCGTACGGCAGGCCGAGACAAACGACCGGCAGCACCAAATGCCGCAACGAGCCCCAACCGGCCGACGGAAACCATGGCAAGATGAACACGAACATAATGATCGCCAACCCGGCGACGACGAACTCAGGCAGCGCAATGCCGACCGTCGCGACGGCCATCAGGGAGTGATCGACGAGCCCGCCGCGACGAACCGCGGAGGCAATCCCCGCGATGATGCCGAACGTCAGGGCGAACAACAGCGCGAGCAGACCCAAAGTCGCCGAGACCGGCAGCCCTTGGGCGATGATCTCGTTGATCGAGAAATCGCGGAGCGTCTTGCTGATCCCGAAGTCGCCGCGGAGATAATCAGTCAGCAAGTAGCCGTAGCGAACGTAGATCGGCTCATCGAGGTGATAGCGGGCGCGAAAAATCTTTTCGATCTCGGGGTCCATGCCCCGATCGCCGCCGAAGGGCCGACCCGGGACCGCGTTCATCAGCAAGAAGCTGAGCGTGAAGACGACCCACAACACCGAGAGGGTCCACAAGGCTCGTCGCAGCAGATACGCAATCACCGTGAGCTCCCGAGTTCGAGATACTCGCGCTTCGCTTGCGGATCGATCGAGATCGCCCAAAGCGGATGCTCGTCGCGCAGATTCGGATGGAAGCCACGGACGTATGGGCGGACCATGTCTTTCGAGACGTAGAAGTAGACCGGAATGATCGGCAGTTCGCGGAGCAGAATCGTCTCGGCCTCACTGAGCATGGCGAGCCGCTTGGCGGCGTCTCCTTCGCTTGCGGCAGCGCTGAGCAAGCGGTCGTACTCGGCATTGCTCCAGCCGGTTTGGTTGTTCTCGTTGCCGGTGACGAACATGTCGAGAAACGTGTTCGGGTCGGGGTAATCGCCGATCCAGGCGGCCCGGGCGAGGTCGTAATTTCCTTGCCGCACCGTCTCCAACGAGACGGCAAACTCTTGGTTGCGCAAGCCGATCTCGATGCCGAGCGTTCGCTTCCAGCGATCTTGAATCAGTTCGGCGATGGCCTTGTGCGATTCGTGCGTGTTGTAGAGCAATTCGATCTCAGGAAAACCGTCGCCGTCGGTATAGCCCGCCTCGGCGAGCAGTCGCTGTGCTTCGGCGACGTTTTCTTCGCCGAGCGACGGCGAGTGATAACCGGCCAATCCCGGCGGGACGAAGCTCAGCGCGGGAACCTGGCCCGTGCGAGTGACCGTCTCGACGATCGTGCGCCGATCGAGCGATATGGCCAACGCGCGGCGGACTTTCGGATTGTCGAGGCCGGGATGCTTGGTGTTGATGCGATAGAAGTACGTGCCGAGGATCGGGGCGGGGTCGAACTCCTTAGGGCGCGTCTTCATCAACTGCGGCGCAACCGGGGCCGGCACGTCGGTGATCCAATCCGATTGACCGGTCAGATACATATTGAGCATCGTCGTTACCCCTTCGACGGCCAACACGTCGACGACGTTCAGCTTCACGATCTCGCGATTCCAATATCGTTCGTTCTTCACCAATCGGATGCGATCGCGAATGCGCCGCGACTGCATGACGAATGGGCCGTTGACGACGCAGTTCTCGGGCCGCGTCCAGGCCGGCGAGCCGTGCGTCTCCAAGCAACGACGATTCACCGGCGACAACGGGTAGAACGTGATGATGTCGAGGAAGAACGGCGTCGGATGTTCGAGCGTGAGCGTTAGTTTGTACGGATCATCGACGCGAACGCCGACCGTCGCGAAGCTCGGCAAGATCCAAGCGGCAGGCTCGGCCGACGGCGATATCTCCAGTGCAGCCGCGACGTCTCCTTTGACGAACTCGCGCATGCGGC
>CAMCTH010000121.1 GCA_945877965.1 Planctomicrobium piriforme
TCGAACTAGTTGAAGCGACCGCCTACGGTTCGGAGCGAGTAGCAGCGCCGGTCGACGATCGAGGCACGGTTGCCGACTTGGCAAACCCACGATCAGCGAGCGGCGCGGCGGCTCGAATCGGCCCGCGACTTCGGTTGGGTGACGCTTAAAGGAACGACGAGCGTCGCCTGCAAACAGCTGGAGCGAAACTTCGGGTCTTCATGGACTCGAACGGGCGTCGTTCGGTGCGTCGTCGCTTGCGCCTCGCGTCGCGGAACCTGCGGTTCGATCGCGGCGCGCGGCGGGAGAAGGTCTCGAGACGCGGTTCGTACAAGATGCTCGCCGCAGCGCGAGCGACGACGCACTTTTCTTCTTTGGCAATTCAAGGCCGGGTGCGTCGCGGTCTGCGCGCATCTCGCAACGGCGCGGAAGCAGAACCGCTTACTGACGTGCGCGGCTCGGATCAGAAGTCTTTTCGCGCCGCGTTACTTCGTGCTCTTTGCCGGTTGTTGGCCTGCGGCGGTTAGCGGTTCTTTGGTGCTGCCCAACGTTTCGCGGAAGCGGGCGGTGTAGTGCAGCTTGCTTTCGGGGCCTTGGAAGCCGAAGACTTCTTTGTCGAGATCTGACTCTTGCGACACGATGCGGCCGCGACGGAGATCAAACTTCACATGGCCCGCTTGTTCGGCCTGGACGACTTGGGCTTCGATCGTCGGGTCGGTGATCGGCGACAAGATCTGCGTTTCGTTGCGGAGCACGGCGACGTCGCCCTCGACCTTTTCCAACGTCAACTTGTGGCGGGCTTGGATTGATTTCTGGTTGCCGTCGGCGTCGGTCGCTTTCATTTCAAACGGCGACGTCCAGCTTTCGCCGATCGCCAGAGCCTTGTCGGGGAGCACGAGCGTGATCGTGTTCGTCGGCGAACCTTCGGGCCGCTTCTGCTTGTCTTCGCGCTTGAGGACTTGGCCGCGGGAGTCGATGACGACTTCGGCCAACGGCACGCCGACTTGCTTCGCGGCGTCGGCGAACATCGGCGGTATGTCCTTGTCGACTTCGCTGTCGTAGGTCGTTTCTTGGCGGCCGGTCAGCTTCTGTTTCATGTTGATCGCTTCGACGGCATGCACAAAACGGGTCTCGCCGCCGGGTCGCGTTTCGACGACCTGCCAAGCCTTGCGCGAGAGTGTGACGGTCTCGGCCGTTTGCGTCGAGCCTTGCACGCTGGTGATGATCTTGGCCGTGTGCTCGACTTGCCAACGGACGGTTTCGCCGGTGCCGAAGCGATAGCGGAGCAGATACTTGCCGTCGGCGTCGGCCAAACTGCCTGTTCCGTTGCCGATCGCAACGTCGGTCTTCGTCGCTTCACGTTGCGGGGCCGGCGGTTGGGGAACCGGCGCGGCGACGGCGGGTTTCAACTCCGCAGGCTTCACGGTCGCCGGATGGGCGATCGACGGCTTCGTCGTCGAGGGTTTGGCGGTCGAGGGGTTCACCGTCGCAGGTTGCGAAGGGCGACCGTTCGGCGGCAGCGGCGGCGGCGCGAACACGCCGCCGGTCGACTTCGGCGCGGTAGTGCCGGGCTTGGTCGTTGTTTTGGGTGCAGCGGTCTTGGGTGCGGTCGTCGTCGTTCGACGCGAAGAAGGGACCGTGCCGGGACGCGTCGTTCGCGTCGGCGGGGCCGCATCGCTCGACGACAGTGCGGCAAAGCCGATCGCGGCCGCCAGACAACTCGTCAACAACCAAGTTCCGCCAAAGCGGAGACGAAAAAAGTTCGTCGCCATCTCGCATCCTTTCGAGAAGGGAATCGTTCGCATCGACCGAAAGGTTGCTGCTCCGCAGCGTCGGTCGTTTTATCTGCTTGCTCGGTTAGGAAGGGGCTTCGTGCTGAGGCACAAAGCGTCCGCTCCAACCGAGTTTCTCTCGCAACGTACGGTAGTAGCTATGGCCCGGAACTTCGAGCAACTGGCAGCGCGGCTTGGCGCGGGTCACGCGGAGCCGATCGTTCGGCTGCAGCACGCCCCGATCGCGACCGTCGACCACCACATGCGTTCCGGCGTTCGGCGATTGCACGCAGAGCTCATAGGTCCGCTCGGCCGAATCGACGACGGGTCTCATCGTCAGCGTGTGCGGACTGATCGGCGACAGCACGAAGGCGTCGAGATCTTTCCGCAAAATCGGTCCGCCTGCCGACAAACTGTGGGCCGTCGAACCGACCGGCGTGCTGACGATCAAACCGTCGCAACTATAGGTAGTGACCCATTCTGCGTCAACGTAGAGATGCACGTCGAGCATCACGAACGGCGGCCCGCAGAGCACGGCCGCTTCGTTCAAACCGAGCTCGGTCCACAACGTGCGACCGTCGCGGATCAGCGAGCACTCGAACATCAGATGTTCGACGACGCGCGCTCGTCCGGCGCACAACTCGGGCAGCATTGCCGGCAGTTCATGCGGCGCCAAGTCGGCGAGGAAGCCGAGCTTGCCGAGGTTCACGCCCAGCATCGGCCGCTGTCGGTAACCCATTTGGTTGGCGGCCCGCAGGATCGAACCGTCGCCGCCGAAGACGATCGCCCAATCGAACTCGACGTCTTCCAGGTCGACGGTGAACTGCAAGTCCCAGGCGACGATGTCGGCATGGGCGGCGATCAGAGCGCGGAAACTTTCGGCCGCGGCGACGATCGACGAGCGCTGCCCCGCGCCGAGCACGATGACTCGGGGACGTCTCGACGATGGCACAACGACGACGGATTGCATCCGTCCGATGATAGGGTGCGGACGAGGCAGGCGGAAGCGGGAGCCGAAAAAGGGGCGAATCGGCGCGGTTTCCCCTCCGGCAGCGGCCGACTGTTCACTCGCGCCCGGCTAGGGAGTACGATGGTACCCAAGACCGCCGCTCGTCCGCCCTCGGACGAGATCGGGTCGCCTCCGCCTGCTGCTTCGAAATCACTCCCCGTTCGGCCCTGCCAACCGCCCGTGCAAGACGACGCTCTTATCCAAGCCGCGCAAGGCGGCGACCGCGCGGCTTTCGCTCAAATCGTCGAGCGGCATCAGGCGGTCGTCTACGGCTTCCTGCGCGCGCGGCTGCTCAACGCTCACGACGCCGAAGACCTCACCCAAGAGGCGTTCCTCCGTTGCTTCACCGGTTGGGATCGCTTCGACGGCACGGCATCGGTTCGTCCGTGGCTGCTGGGCATCTCGCGCAACTTGCTGCACGAGTACGTTCGCAAACGCAAACGCCGCAAAGAGACCGCGTGGACCGAGACCTGCTTGGAGCTCGACGCCGCCGCGCCGCAAGCGCCGGAAGAAGCGTACGGCGACTACGTCGATCACTTGGCGGGTTGCATGGACGGACTCGGCGAGAGCGCTCGCAATGCGATCGAGATGCGCTATCGTTCGGAGTTGGGCGTCGGCGAAATCGGCGACAAGTTGCGCCGCAGCGCCGGTGCGGCCAAGCTGCTCATGTTTCGCGCTCGCCAGACGTTGAAGAACTGTCTGCTGCGTAAACAACATCACGAAGAAGCATGACCGACGACGAACTACTCGCGCGCTTAGCCGAGACGCCCGTCGACGAATGGTCGCTCGACGAGATCGAGGAACTGCGCGCTCGTCTGCCGCACAACGAAACGCTCCGCGAAGCGATGCGCGAGCATCTGGTCGTCGAGACGACGCTCACCGCGGGACTGACGCGAGTCCGCATCTCGGCCGATCAGATCTTGGCGCGGTACGACGCCGAACGACGTCCGCGCGTCCGCCGACGCGGCATCTTCTGGGCGGCGCTGATCTTGCTCGTCCCCGCGATCTCGGCCGGCGTGTGGTATTACCAGCTGCTGCAACAAGCCGAAGATCCTGTCGCGGCGAACGATCCGAACAAGCAACCGCTCTGGCCCGACGCGACCGCATCCGCAACACCGAGCGGCACGCGGCCGACGCCGAGCGATTCCGCAACGCCGTCGGCCACGCCGAGCGCGACTCCGTCGGCCACGGCCGTGACGAAGGTCGAGCCGACGCCGCCGGTGAAGCCCGAAGACGCCGAGCCGTGGGTGCCGATGCTGGCCCGCGCGCCGCGCTCGTTGGAAGATCTCGCACTCGATGATCGACGATTGTCGCTCGACGAAAACTTTCTGCTCCGATGGTGGGATACCGTCTCGGGCGGGCAAAAACGTCTCGACGGTCGCGATCAGCGCGGCATTCTGCTCGACGGCATGTTCAAACTCCGCGCGCCGTGGACGGCCGACACGGCCCTTACGCTGTGGCTTCGCGAGACGCCGTCGCACGAAGGCCGCGATGAGCGTTATCGACTGTATCTCTGGCACGGCGACCGCGGCCTCGCGATCGATTATCGTCGTTATCCTTATAATCGTTTCACCGTTTACGTCTGCACGAAGAAGCCGAACGAGAAAACGCCCGACACGCTGGCCTTCGCCGCGAGCGACGACGATCGCGGTCGCCGCACCGGTTACGGCCCGCTCGATTTCTCCTATCGCGACGGTCGCGTCTATGTGTCGCGCGGCGACGTGCTGCTCTTCAGCGCGCCGCTCGCGGGCATGCCCGACGCGATCTACTACGAAGGCAAACACAAGCTCATCGGCGCGGGGCTCGCGCGGTCGACCGGCGTTCCCGACGCGTGGGTCCCGCAGTCGCTGCCGACCTGGAGCGACTACACGCCCGAGACGCAGGTCCTCAGCTCATTGCCCACCGGCGCGAAGTTCGAGCGGGTCGGCGCGTCGGGCCTCGTGCTGCACGCGAACCAAACGACGACCGAAGCGTGGGTCGCGTTGCCGATCACGCGGCCCGGCTTTCACGAGGCGATCGTCGAACTTGAATCGGCCGACGCCGAGACGGGCATTTACTGGGGCGACGAAACCGGGAAGCCGAAGCATCCGTTCGCCATCGTCCCTAGTCGACTGCGCTCAAACGTGCCGCTGCTACAGTACACCGAACAGCGCGAGCCCATCCGACGTTCTCGTCAGGAGATGAAGTTCGACATCGCCGAGCCGATCGTCGGCTTTCCAGTCTATCTCCGGCTCGTCGCGGGCCTCGGCACCGTTCGATGTTACGCCTCGACCGACGGCATGACGTGGGGTCGCATTCTCGATCCGTTCCGTCACGCCTCGGGCACCGTCGCTTCGATCGGCATCTACTGCGCAGCGACGCGCGACGCTCGTTCGGTCCGCGTGAAGAACATTTCGTTTCGCACGTTGCTGACGTACGACGATGCGATCGCCGGTCCGTTGCCCGAACGGCCGAACGAATGGAGCTACGTTCCGTGGCTGCTGCAAGCCTTCACAGGGAACGAGTCGGACGAGGTCCGTTATCATCGACTCGTGAAGTCGCTGACGTTGGGGCTGCCGCTGGAGTTGGCGCGGCGGATCGTGTTTGAATTGGCGGCGATCCCCTGCGGCGACTTACCGCCCGGACAAGTCAAATCGGTCGAGGCCGATCTCGATTACATCAGCCGGCTCGGGCAGATCGTCGACGCTTGGGATCCGACGCAGGCGTCGCAATGGGCCGAGCGACTGGCTCGTTCGCCCGAGATCGTCGTCGACCGCAGCGACGAGGCCGAGCGCGATCCGCGCATCCATGCGCCGTTCTCATCGATCCGGACGGCGCTCGTCGAGCTGACGCCCGACACGTCGAGCCGCGTGCCGATGATGCCGCCCGATCCGCTGCGGCGCGAAATCGCGCGGATGATTCTCGACTCCGATTGGGAAGGTCTCGATCGTCAGTGCCGCATCTGGCATCGCTTCGGCGGGTACGACGAACAGCGCGAGCTTGGCGTCGGCTGGTCGCCGCATGTGCCGACTCGGGCACCGATCATGACGTTCGTCGATTGGGCGGCGGCCGTGGCCGAACGTCGTCGCGACGGGCCGGAAGCGGGCGGACAGCAAGTCGCGCGCCATCCGTTCCGCACCGAATGGCGACATCCGCTCGTCGAACATTTCGGCAAAGAGGGTTACAACGTCCTCTCCGAGTTGGAAATCTCGCTCGAAGAAAAAGCGTTCGCCGACGCCTGCCGCATCATCACCTCGGTCACCGCGGCGCAAGCGGTCGGGCTGTTGCCGAACGCGCACGATCCCGATCTGCTCACGTCGTTGCCCGGCGCGGTGGCGCTGGCGATGAAGTCGAATCCCGAGCTGCGGGCCGCGATGCAAAGTGAGTACGGCGACTTGGCGCTATTGCGACTGCGGCAAGCGACGACCGACGGCGACGTCGCGGCGGTCCGCGCTCTGACGACGCAATTCTTCGGGACGTCGGCGGCCGCGCAAGCGCAGATTTGGCTCGGCGACCGCGCGCTTTCGCAAGGCGACGCCGCACGGGCCGAAGGACATTACCGCGCCGCCGAGCGTGAAGGTTCGCCCGAAGACGCCGATGCGATCGCCGCCCGGTTGCGAATGGCGGCCGCTTGGCAAGGTCGCGATCACGGCGCTCCGCCGGCAGGCAACGTCCGCCTCGGCGACTCGGTCTTGTCGCCGAACGAGTTCGAGCGCGTCGTCAGCACGTTGCGCGGCCGCGCCGGCGCACCGAGCGCGACGTCGCGGATCGCCGCGCCGCACTACGGCCCAACGCACGCCGCGAAATGGCCTGCCGTGACGGCGTATCGTCCCAAGAAGTGGGCCGATCTCGACGGCGACGTCGGCAAGAGCGGCGAGACGCCGAAGAAGAACTTCGACTACGTCGCGGCCCAAACGACCGTCGCTTTCGAAGCCGGCCGGATGCTCGTTCACAATCGCTTTCAAACGGCCGCGTACGATTTGAAAGACGGCAAGCGCGTCTGGCGAACGTCGCTCGGCAATGAACAGGGCCGCACCTATCAATGGCTCGGCGTGTCGATGCAGCCGGTCCTCAGCGACGGTCGCATTTACGTTCGCCGCCTGACGACCGCAGGCCCGGAGCTCGTTTGCTTGGCGGAGAACGACGGCCATGTGATCTGGCGTTCGAATCGCGGCGAAGTCGTCGCCTCCGATCCGCTGATCGTCGGCGATCGCGTGCTGGTCGTAACGTTGAGCGTGCCGCAATCGGAGATGCTCGAACTGTTGCTCACCAGCTACGACGCCCGCACAGGCCGCACCATGTCGACCCGCTCGATCGCGCAAGTGCGCGACTATTGGAAGCGCGAACTCCCCTGCTTCTTGGTCGCCGCGGAAGAGATGTTCGTCGTCAGCGCGGCGGCCTGCTTGATCGGCTGCGATGCCGAAGGCGAACCGCGCTGGACGCGGCGACTCATGTACGTTCCCGAGAAGGTCGATGCGTACTGCGGACCCTCTGCGCCGGAGCCGCCGACGGTGACCGACGATCGCGTGGAAGTCGCGCAGCCGAACGTGCCGTATCGTTACGTCATCGACGTCCGGACCGGCTCGACGATCGAGCAACGTTTGGAACTGCGCGAAGAAGATCCGCTGCCGAAGCCCGACAAGAACCCGCCGACGACCGTGCTGACCGTCGCCGACGGCCGCTCATTGGAATTGGCCCGCGACTTGTTCCGCGACAAGTTGAGCCGCTCGCAACTCCGCTGGCGCTACGGCGACGCGAAGTTAACGCACACCTGGCTCGACAACTGGTCGGCGACCGCGCGCGGCGCAGGGCCGCTCGTCGCGCACGAAGGCCGGCTCTGGGTCTTCGCGTCAGACGACGTCCGCAAAGGGACGCGGCAAATCATGGAGCTCGTCCCCGAAGGCGGGCCGACGCCCGTCGCGTTGCCTCCGGCGCAGCCCGCTCCGACGGCCGCTTGGCTCACGTCGACGTTGTCGCCGTCGTTAGAAAGCGCACAGTTGCTCAATCCCGACTGGACGCTCTTTTCGCCGCGGCAAATCTATCACGACGAGAAAGTTTTTCTGGCGAACAAGCTGTTTCTGGAAGATGATTGCACCCTGACCTATCCCGGCAAAGAAAGCCCGGTCTATTGGATCCGTCACGCCGCACTGCCGGCCGATCGTCCGGTCGCCCTGCACTTGCGGACGGCCGTGGCGAACGGCGGACCGTGGAAGCTGACGGTGATGGTCGATCGCGAGACGATTTTTGAACGACTCTACGAGCCGGGCAAGCCCGACGCGCCGTGGACCGACGAACGAATCGACCTCGCGAAGTTTCGCGGACAGTCGGTGCGGCTGACCGTCGGCTGCGAAGTCGACGGCAAGAAAGCGACGCAAGTCGCTTGGAAGAAAATGGAACTCGAATGAAGCTCGGAACTCGGAACTCGGAACTCGGAACCATCGAGCGCGGAGCGCGGAGCGAGGAAGGTCGGCGCGTCTGCAGTTCCGCGCTCCGCGCTCCGCGCTCCGCGCTCGTCCTCTTGTTAGCCGTGTTCATCATGCCGACGGCAACGTTCGCCCACGCGCCCGGCGGTTTGAAGGAGATCACGCCCGAGAGTCGCGCCGCGCTCGATCGCGGGCTCGAATGGCTCGCCGCCAATCAAGGGCCGGAAGGCAACTGGGGCTCGAACGATCTGGGCCTCGTCAGCATGGGCGTGCTCGCCTTCCTCGCCGACGGTCACACGCCGGGCAAAGGGAAGTACGGCCCGACGGTCGAGAAGGCTCTCAACTTCGTGCTCAAGAACGCCAAGCCGTCGGGGCTGCTCAACATCGTCGACCGCAAGCGCGACATGTACAACCACGGCCTGGCGACGTTCGTGCTCGGCCAAGCCCACGGCATGACCTCCGACCCGCGGATCGGCCAGGTGCTCGACAAGGCGCTCAAGCTGATCGCCGAAACGCAATGCGGCGACGGCGGCTGGCAGTATGAAGCGGTGAAGCTCTCGCACGGTCACGACCTGAGCTTATCCGTGATGCAAGCCAAGGCCTTGCGAAGCGCGGTCGACAGCGGTCTCGAAGTGCCGCCCGACGTCATCGCCATGGCGATCAAAGACGTTCGCGGCAAGTATTGGATCTCGGCCCCGGAGTTGCGCGGTCGCTACACCGACGTCAGCGAAGAGACGCTCAAGCGTTATCCCGGGCAGTTCACGTACACCGGCAGCGCCGGAAACGCCACGACCGCGATGGCCGCGGCGGGCGTCGTCTGCATGCAGGAGTTCGGCCAGTACGACGACTGGCGAATCCAAAAGAACATGGACGTCATCAAGCGGGCGATCGCCGCGGTGACGGTCGGCCCGAAGAACAGCGGTCGCATGCCGTTTGATCCTTACACGCTCTACTACGTCGGGCAGGCGCTGTACCAAGTCGGCGGCGAAGATTGGGTCGGCTTCTATCCGCGGTTGCGCGACGGCTTGGTCGCCACGCAGGTCGCGGCGCCCGGCGTGCCGGCCCGCAACGGCCTGTGGATCGACGAAGCCCGAGTCCGCGGCGCCGGCGCACCGTTGTATTGCGTCAGCGTCGGCTGCTTCATCCTGGCGATCCCGAATCGCTACCTACCGATCTTGCAAGAAGGCAAGATCGAAGGCCTACGCCAACAATTCGGCGGCGGAGAGAAGCAGCCATGAGCGCGAACTCGGAACTCGGAACTCGGAACTCGGAACTGGCAGAACAGCGTCCAGAGAAGTTGCTGGATCGTACGAAGGCGCTGGCCATTCGTATTCTAAAACTGGTTGATGCACTGCCGTCGAAGCGGTCAACCGATGTGATCGGCAAGCAGTTGATTCGCTCGGCGACCTCGGTCGGTGCAAACTATCGTGCAGCGAAACGCGCACGCTCGACTGCGGAGTTCTGTGCCAAACTCGGTATTGTTGAGGAGGAAGCCGACGAAACATCTTATTGGCTCGAATTGCTCGCTGAATCAGGTCATGTCAAAGCTGAAAAACTTTCACCCTTGCGCGAAGAAGTTAATTCCGTCACGGCTATGATCGTCCGCTCCATCAAAACGGCTCGGAGTCGAAAGTAGTGACATGCTTACACTTTCGGCCTCAAGTCCGTCGCTCCGAGTTCCGAGCTCCGAGCTCCGAGCCGCCCGGAGGGCGAGATGAGTTTTAGCGTCGGTGCGTTTGCACTGGCCGGCGCCGCGATGGCGGCCGGGCCGATCATTATTCATCTGCTCCATCGTCGTCGCTTTCGCACGATCGATTGGGCGGCC
>CAMCTH010000122.1 GCA_945877965.1 Planctomicrobium piriforme
GCTCCGTCCCTGCTCGCCACAGTGTGAACGGTTACGTTCGTACCCTTTTCGCCGATCGCACCCACGACCTTAACTGCTCTCTACCAGCGGCCGTCTTCTGATTACCCAGTCCAAGTCGGTAACTAGCAGTCGTTGATAGGAATTCCGAAGATATCTCTGTTAGCGAGACCGAGATAGCCGCGGTCTTGAATCGGCAACGCGCGTCAGTTCTGAACGCTCGTTTCAGTTTTGATCGTCCGCCGCGAGCATTCGTCGCGGTCTGAGCTTCGGAAAGTCGTCATTTTCAAGACCGTTCCATCTGAGGAACGTTTGCCTTGCCAGTTTGATGCCACCCGTTGATAACGGGTGCCGCGTGAGTCTTACTGTCTGTTAACGACATACTTCTGCAATGGCTTAGAGCGTTTTCGGCATCGCAGCGTCGACAAAATTGAAAAAATCTTCGGCAAACCTGGTCCACTCGCGGAGCATCCTCTTTAGATGACCGACCCGCAACGCGAACAACACGATCGTTTTCTGCGACTCTTCATGACGCAAGAGGAGTCATTGCGCGTGTTCGTACGCTCGTTGTTATTTTCCCGTGATGAAGAACGTGAGGTGATGCAAGAGACGGCGGTGGTGCTCTGGCGAAAGTTCGACCCCGAGATGACCGACGCGGCTTTCTGTCGCTGGGCTTTCGGCGTTGCCCGCATGGAGGCGATCGCTTTCCGGAGAGATCGGGCGCGCGATCGACATTCCTTCGGCGACAACGTTTACGAATTACTTGCGGAGACGATCGTCGAACAAGCGGACAAGCTCGAAGCCGAACGTCGGGCTTTGGATGCCTGCCTGCAAACACTTCCTGATGAACAGCGTCGGCTCGTGCAGGCGGCGTACGCGCCGGGCGTGAAGATCGATGAACTCGCGGCTCAATTGGGCCGGACTGCGATGGCACTCTACAAGACCTTGCACCGCATTCGACTGGTGTTGGCGGACTGTACCCGTCGCCGACTTGCCGCCGAGGAAAGAGTATGAATTCCGACGATCCGCGTTACGAACTCATCCGCCGACATCACGACGGCGAAGCATCGCTGGACGAAATCGCTCAACTGGAAGCCGACTTGAGCGAAGATGCGGCATTCCGCGAGGCATATGTCCGCTATCTCAATCTCGACGTAGCTCTCGGCTCCATCGCTTACGACCGGCTGACGCGAAACGAGGACTCGCGGCCGCCGCTGTCCACGGCACTATCGACCTCCTCTTCCGGAAGATCGTATCGACGTCCGCTGTCCGCTGCCGCCGCAGGATTTGCCATCGGCATTTGCTGCACGTCGATTGTGTGGGCGTACGCGATCCCGCGGTATCAATCGGCCGGGTCCGGCGGCTTGACGATCGTTTCGCAAAGTTTCGAAGACATTTCGATGAAGTGGCTATTCGGTTTTCCCAAACAAACCGGGCAGTGGAGCGGCGACGCCGCGCACGTAGTCACGGCGGAAGGTTCGGTGTTCCCCAAGTCGGGCACGCACATGTTGCGCTTCGAACCTGCGACGAGCGAGCTATTCAGCCGTGCGCACTATATCTTGGATCTCGCTAAAAACCCGTTACCCCCGGGTGTTCGTCAAGTCAGGCTTGCGGCTTCGTTTCGACCCACGAGGTCTGAGCGTAAATCGCGCTATCTGTTGCGAGTGGCTTCGTTCGCGCAGAAAATCAACGAGATCGATCCGCGATGGATGATCGAGTCGTGGTCGGAACTCGACGATCAAGCGTTGGCCCGAGCAGCGCGAGGTTTTCCGGTATTAGCCGATACCGACGAATGGCAAACCGTGAGTCTCACCGTCGACGTTCCTGACGGCTCGCAAATTCTCGTCGTGTCGCTGTGGGCGGCTACGATGGACGGCAAAGCCGAAAACCGTCTGCCGCACTACCTCGACGACGTCTCACTGACCTGTGTCGAGCCGGAGATGCTGCCGTGAAGTATCTGCTCGCGCTACTCTGTTTTTCCTGCATCGTGGGCACGACCGATGCGGCTCAGCCCGTCAGCTTCGAGCGCGAAGTATTGCCGGTGCTGGAAAAGCGATGCAACAAGTGTCACTATCCCGAGCAACAGCGCGGCGGGCTCGATCTAACTCGAATCGACACGATCCGTCGCGGCGGCGATGAGCTCGGCGCGGCGATCGTGCCCGGTAAACCCGACGCGAGCCCACTCCTTCAAGTTCTCACCGGTGCCAAAGAACCGAGGATGCCCGAGAACGGCGAGCCGCTCGCTCCGGCCGAGATCGAGTTGCTGCGGCGGTGGATTGCGGAAGGTGCCAAGGACGATTCGACCCAGTTTCCGGCCGACGACGTGGCGTTTTTCGAACGCGAGATTCGACCGGTGCTGTCGGCGCGATGCTTCAAGTGCCATGCCGGTGATGAGGCGGAACACGGCCTGCAACTCACATCGAGACAAGCGATTCTCGCGGGCGGCGTCCGCGGCCCGGCCGCCGTTGCAGGCAAACCCGAGGCGAGCCTGATGCTGCGCGCGATCCGACACGACGGCGAGCTAAAGATGCCGCGCGGCGGCGACAAGTTGAGCGACGTTCAAGCAGCGGCTTTCGAATCGTGGATCGCCAAGGGCTTGCCGTGGCCGTCGAACGAACGGGTCTTGGTCCGAGAAAAACAGTTCACCATCAGTGAAGCCGATCGCAATCACTGGGCATTTCGTCCGTTGCCGAAGGAATTACCGGCTGCCTGGAACATCGATGCCGCGCTGCGTCCGCATCACGAACGGCTAGGGCTCACGCCCGCCGCGGAGGCGGACCGACATCGCCTCCTTAGGCGCGTATCGTATGACCTCATTGGTTATCCGCCGACGCCGGAGGAAATCGCGGCGTTTGTAGACGACGATTCGCCCGAGGCCTTCGAGCGCGTCGTCAACCGCCTGCTTGACTCGCCGCACTTCGGGCGACGTTGGGGCCGGCATTGGCTCGACTACACCCGCAACGGGGCCAATGCGCAAAGCAATCGCGGCCCGGCCTTCGATACGCGCCGCTACGACAGTTGGGTTGCCCGTTGTTTGAATGAAGATCGCCCCTGGGACTGGTTCGTGCGCGCGCATGTCGCAGGCGATCTAATGCCGAGTTACGAGGGGCACGATTACTCGATCGATCAGGCCCTGGCCGCGGCCGTGCCGCTCAATGGGCCACGGACGTTCGAAGAAATCACGACCCAAACATTCGTATTGATGGACAAGCTGGACGAAGGGGTTGAATTTCTCGGCCGTTCCGTGCTCGGGATCAGTCTCGAGTGCGCTCGCTGCCACGATCACAAGTTCGATCCGATCGCGCAACGCGACTATTATGCACTCCTCGGCTTCTTCCAAAGCAGTTGGTTCGCCCCGGTGCCGACGAGTACCAAGACGCGAGACGAAGCAGTCGCTGCGGTCGAGCGCTATCGCAATCTCGTTAGCGAGCAGGCCCGGCATAACGGGTTCATCCGACAGGCAAGTCTCATGCTGAATGTCGGCGGCGGCGGGCGTGTGAAGCAGTGGCAAGCCACTCGACTGCCGATTCTCGCTCCCGTCGATCGCCGGTTGCGCGAACTCGAAATTGCCGTGCTCGAAGGAGAGATGCGCGACGCTGAATCGCGCGGCGAGACGCAACTTGCCGCAGATTTCCGCACGGCCCTCGCCGAGCGTCATACGAGCCTGAAAAACCATCGATCGCCCGATTATCTTGCCGGAGGAGGCGCGATCCTCGGCAAGTACAACTACTTCATCGGCGGTCACAAGACCGAGGTGGGCCTCATCAAACGGGCTACAGCGGTAAAGTTGCCCGAAGTGGTTCGCGAACTCGAAGTACAGCTTGGCTACTGGGAGGAAGAACGAGGACGGTGGATCGAACGCTCGCGCTTCGGCGGTTACGCGAAGTCTGATCCCGAGGTCGTCGAGTTGGCAAAAGCGGACGACCGCATCCTCGAGATCGCAAACGAACTCGCCGTGAACGCGGCCCAATGTTGGGTCGTTCCCACGACCGACTTGATGTACGTCCGTTGCGAAGGGGGCCTACGGCGAGCCGAGGATCTGGGGCCGCTCGATGCCGCCGCCAAATCCGCCGGACTCCAGTTCAACTCCAACAACGCCGATCGTGTGTGGCTGCATCCGTTCTACATAGGCGATACCCGACTTCTGCTTCGTGGCGATGTGTTGTATCCGGATAAGATCGTGCCCCGCGGCGTGCCGCAGTTCTTCGGTGCCCTTCCGACGCCCCTTCATGGGAGCGGGCGATTGCAACTTGCCCAGTGGCTGACCGCTCCCGATTCCTTGCAAGCCGCACTCGCGGCCCGTACGGTCGTGAATCGTGCGTGGCAACATTTGTTCGGCGAGGCGTTGTGCCGCACACCGAAGGAACTCGGCCGCCTCGGCGAGCAGCCGGAGATGCCGGAGTTGATCGACGGCTTGGCCGTGAGGTTCGTCGCGGACGGCTGGTCGTTGAAGAGCGTCGTCCGCGAGATCGTGCTGAGCCGGGCTTATCGCCGTTCGGCAATCGTCGAGGACGGCGAGTTTTCTCGCGATGCGGACAATCGTTATTTTGCAAGGCAATCGGTGCGGCGTCTCGAATACGAGCCGATCTTAAACGCCGTCGCATCTCTGCGCACGGGCCGACGTTACGAAGATCCGGTTGAGCGCGACGCCGCCGTTCCCGGCGTCGCCGAGTATGCGAAATACTTCGATGCGCCGAGCGTTTACGATCTCCTCGACCGGCGCACGGCTTCGATTTCGGCCACACAAGCCTTGTTCTTGATGAACAACCCGAGCGCGGCGAACAACTTGGCGGGTGAACTCGTCAATCGCCTAGGTGTCGATTCCCAAACAGAACTCGGCGAGAGCCTAGAGACTCTCTACATGCACATCGTTCAGCGCCGACCGACCGTCGCTGATCGCGAGTTGGCTCGCAAATTCGCCGAGCGTCGCCGGTCGCAAACGGGCAAAAAGAATACTCGCGACGAGATTCGTGAGTTCGTCGGGTTATTGTTGTGCGGGAACGAACTGCTGTATATCGAATGAGTCGGAACTTCCGCTCGGAGCTTCGTGATGATGCTAACCCGCCGTCGCTTTCTTACGCATGTCGCCGCCGCGCCGGGGATCACGGCCTCTGGCAGTCTGTGGGCCGACGAACGCACGATCGCGGCGACGCCGCAACCGACGCCTCATCCGGGGCGGGTGAAGTCGGTCCTCTTCTACTACTGCAAAGGCGGGCCGTCGCAGGCCCATACGTTCGATCGCCCGCGCCACATGGCCGACCCGTCGCTGCATCCGTTCGGCTTCCAGAAGTGCGGTGCATCCGGCCTCGAAATCTCCGATCTGTTTCCGCATTTACAGGCCTCGGCCGACGATCTGTGCCTCATTCGCTCGGGCTACGGAGCCCTGGCGACGCATAATGAGGGTGGTATCCACATCTTCACCTCGGCGAGCAAGCTCGGGGCGAGCCTCGGTGCTTGGGTGTTGCACGGTCTTGGAAGTGGAAACCCGAGTCTTCCCGGTCATGTGCTCCTTACCGGTCGCGTCGCAGGCGATCGGTTCGCGCATGATAACGGTTCGGTTCACGGCGGTGCACGTTCCGTCGGCGCAGGCGGCCTGCCCCCTTCGCTACAAGCGCTGTCGGTTAATGATCTGGCCAGTCCGATCGCGAATCTCGACAACCCGCTCGATCCGGCGTCGCAGGCCCGCTGGCTTGCCGAACTTCGAGCGGTGAACGGTGAGTTCGCCGCTCGGCATCGACGAGTCGCCGAACTCGATGCACGAACCGAATCGTTCGCCGTCGCTGAACGGATGCAAACCGCGGCTCCCGAGGCGTTCGATCTTTCGAAAGAGATCGCCGATCCGATTATGCGTAAGCTTTACGGTCTCGATCCGCAACCGACCCGCAGCACCGGTACCAAACTGTTGCTAGCGCGCCGGCTCGTCGAACGAGGTGTGCGGTTCGTCGTCGTGCCCAGCATGAGCGTGCCCAGCCTTGAAGGAGGCTCCGGCGATTGGGATACGCACACGCCGACGGCCGTGCGAGGCGTGATCCCCAATTTAGCGCTCGCCTGCGATCAACCGCTTGCCGGGTTGATTGCCGATCTCAAACAACGGGGTCTTTTTGGACAGACTCTTATCGTGTGGGGCGGCGAGATGGGGCGCGGCGGCAACGGGCACATGAACCACAACGGTAGCGCGTTCACATGGTGGATGGGAGGGGGCGGCGTCCGCGGCGGCATGGCATACGGTGCGACGGACGAGCAAGGCTTTACCGCCGTCGAGAAACCGATTCATGTTCGCGATCTGCACGCCACGATTCTGTGGGCGTGCGGCCTCGATGTCGGCAAGATGAGTTACAACGGCGTCGGCTTCGATTCTGCTTGCAAAGTCGCGAAAGAAATCCTCGTCTGATCGGACCCACATCGGAATTTCAAGTCTCCGCGCGACAAGGGAGGCGTTTCTGACATTCGGTCCGAGATCGCGCCGTAGTTAACCCGGCAACAAGCGTCAATTCTGAACGTTGCATTCGATCGAAGGAGTCTGCCCTGCTGTATGTCACGACATTCTGGAGTTTGGTGCGCGAGTTCTCGCCATTTTAGTCCCTGCCCGTCCCGGCTGGGGAGACCATGCCTTGGGCAGAGGAACCTGCGGAATCGTCTTCGGCCGCGCCATGATCCGTTCCCAGGAAACCCGGTGCTTCGTCTTCCTGAAAAGTTAGCTAAAACTCCCTGATTGAGACGGGTTACGACCCAAAACCGACGGCACGAAGATCGTTGGACTAGCGCACAGATCACAATTACCTATCACGACGATTTCAGAACGATAATCACTCGTTCACATTCAGTTTTGCTCGTAGGCCGCATTGCATGGTGGTGATCCAGAGTTCGCCGGGGTTGGGTTCGAAGAGATAGGGATACGACACCCACTGGCCCGGGCCCCGGCGGGCGAGGATCTGCGGCTCCGACCATGTCGCGCCTTCGTCGGCCGAGATCGCCAGAGACAACTCCTCGCGATGGTAGGACGACGGCACTTTGTGCCACGGCATCGCCCTCCGCTCGTAGTCGCCTTTCCCTTCGGGATACAAACGGTTCCAGACCAGTACGATCCTACCGTCGGCCAAGCGATGCAGCATGCCGGGCGCCGACGATGCGCCGACCCGGCTCTTTTGCGGAAAGCTCCAAGTCGCACCGTGATCGGTGGAAAATGACTCCCAGAAGAAGTCGTGTCCCGTGCGAATCAGCATCCACAGCCGGCCGTCGTTCAAGGCGATCATCGTCGGCTCGACCGCGCCGTCGTGATGGCCGTGTCCGCCGATGTCAAAGTGCGGCTTCCGTTCGCCATTCTCATCGAGAAACGTCGCGGCCCGCCACGATTGTCCATCGTCGGTACTGCGATACGTCGTGATCACGTGCCGCGACGGATCGCGTACGATATTTTGCGCACCCAGCACGATCGTGCCGTCGGCAGCTTCAATCATGGCACGAATCGCTCCGCAGTAGCCATCGCGTTGCACACATTGGGCATGGGTCCAGGTGCGACCGTCGTCGGTGCTGCGAACGGCCCATACTTCCAAGCGAATGTCGTCGGGAAACTCGTTTGTTTCCTTCACCCAATATTCTTTACTGCGCGTCGCCAGGTTCATGAACGCCGATACAAGCGTGCCGTTTTTCTTCCGCAGTAAGGCGCGTTCGTTGCTGATCTTGAATCCCTCGCTCGGCAGCACGGCGGCTGATTCGGTCCACGTCTTGCCGCCGTCGGCGCTGGTAAACGCCGAGGTACCGTCCACAGTCAGGTAGCTGCCGTCGGGGAGTTTCACAAAAGGCCCCATCCGATCACTCGGCAACTTCTGCAACCTCAGCGAGAGTTGCGGCTCGCTCGGTTGTTGGGCGCGTGCGACGGGCGAACAGAAAAGGAAGCCAAGCAAGCTGACGGCGAGTACGAACCGAATCACGGTCATTACGGAAACTCCGGATGCGAAATATGTTCAACTACCATTGGAGCGCGTTGCGTAGCTGTCACTTCCGGTAACTCCATATTTGAATTCCGTCAGGGAGTTATCGGTAGGGAGTCCATCTAGCAGCTAGTTTTCGGCAGCAACGGTAACGATTTTCAGAACGCGCTTGTTTTGACTGTCGCCGATGTAGATCGTTTTTGACGGCCGGTGAAAGTAAACGCCGTGCGGTTTGCTGAGCTGCGCGGCAAGCGAAGGTCCGCCGATGCCCGCGAAGCCCTGCTTCCCTGTCCCGGCGACCAGCACCAATTTCTTCTCGCTGACGACGTACTTCTTGATTGCATGGCCGAAGTCGTCGGCGAGTAGTACGTCCTCGTCGGCATCGAGGCCGAGGTGCTTGGTGTTGTTGCCGATGGTCACTTCGCCGGGATTCGCCTTCGTACGATCGACGAGGACTTCGATCGTGCCGTCGGGTCGGCGAACACGGAGCGTGCTCCCTCCGGCGACGTAGATGTTTTCTTTAGAATCGACGGCGATGCTCCGCCCACCCGGCAGACCTTTAACCGTGTCGATAACGCCGGTCTGCATGTCGAGCACGCGGACGACGCCGCTGAAGCCGCCGATGTAGAGCTTCGTGTACTTGGTATTGAAGAACAGACTGGCCACGCCGTCGAGCGCGGCCGCGGAGCCCAGGCCGCCGTCGCCGCGTACTCCTTTTTCGCCATTGCCGGCGACGGTCGACAAGACGCCGGTCTTGGCGTCGATCTTGCGGACGCGAAGATTGGAACTGTCGGCGATGTAAACGTTCCCCTCGCCGTCGAGCACGAGATCGTGCATCGTATTGAATTGTCCCTTCGTGGCCGGTCCGCCGTCGCCGCCGAAGCCCTTCTCGCCGGTCCCGCCGACCGTGGTGATGACACCTTGCGGATCGACCTTCCGCACGCGATGTTCCGAGGCGTCGGCGATGAACAGATTGCCGGCGTCGTCGATCGCGCAGCCGAACGGTTGCCCCAACGCCGCGCCGACGGCCGGGCCGCCGTCGGGCCCCTTGCCTCCTCCGGCGACGAGCACGAGTTCATCGGCCGGCGCCGTCGTCGCGATTGCCGCACACACGCAACCGGTCCACAACGCTGACCGGATCAAATCGAATGCCGACATCGACGAACTCCCAATGTTGATTCTGTTACAAACTACTTCCAAGTTGCCGACTACGTCGTCGCGAAATGGTCATACACGGCTTTGCAAGCGTGGGCCACGGCCAGCACGGGTGGATAGTCGGACAGGCTTTTCAAACGATGCGGCGGTGACTGGTGCGGCTTGAAGAAGACGGCCAGCGACATGGTGAGGGCCTCGCTTTTTACGAGCCCGACCTCCACGCGGCAGGCTCCGTAGCCGGTTTTGTTCGCAATCCAGGTGTCGGCTTGGCCCCAATCTTCCCCGACGGGAATGTACCGCGGCAGCATGTCGTTCACTCGTTGGGCACGAAGGATGCGAATGATTTCTGCGCACGACTTCGGCGTGAGGAGTTCATGTCGATAGATCCGTGTGATGAGGGAACCGAGGTCGCGCGGCGAACTGACCGGTTGCTTCATCTGCGCCTGCGCAGGACCGCCGGGAAGGCCGTCGTAGAAATCGCTGTCGGCGAGCCGCCAGTTCCGCAGACTGCGGTTGATGTTGGCCGGCCCGAGCAATTCGACGAGCGCCGCCGTGGCGATGTTGTCGCTCAGCACGATCATCAGCACGGCCATGTTGTGAATCGACAACGCTTGGCCCGGCACCATCGCCCGCAAGACCCCGTCGCCGCCGCGATGGTGTTCCGGTTTCCAGGTGAGGGGCGCGTTCAAGTCGATCGTGCCGGCTTCGGCCGGCCGAAACAGTTCGCACACCACGAACAACTTACAGGTGCTGGCCGTCGGCAGAACGGCGTCGGCTCGCAGCGTGAATCGGCGCGGCGCATCGAGCCGCTGCGCCTCGATGTAAAAGTTGCCGCCCCAGGCTGCTTCGAGTTTCGCTAGTTCTTGTGCGAGCAGCGGTTCGTCGTCGGCGCTTGCCGAG
>CAMCTH010000123.1 GCA_945877965.1 Planctomicrobium piriforme
GACCAATTGCTGGCGGCGCTGCCGGGGCGAACCTTTCGGAGTTGGGAGAAGCGGGCCGACTATAGCGCCGACGACGGTCCGCTGTTGCCGTACGAAGCGCTCGTAGAAATCATCCACCGGCATTTGATCGACGTCTATGCGCAGGAAAAGCATCCGACCGCTGCCAAGACTCGCTTAGAAATGTGGCAGGAGAGCGCCGCGGAGTTTCCGCCGGCTCTCCCGGCGACACCCGACGATCTGCTGGTGCTGTTGTCCAAGTCGACCGAACGATCCCTTTCGGTACGCGGGATCGAATTGGCCGGGATGTTCTATCAAAGCGACGAACTCGCGGCGCTTCGAGCGCAACTGGCCGCGCACAATCTCTCGGCCGATCGGCTGATCGTTCGCTACAACCCGTGGGACTTAGGTTCGATTTGGGTGCTTCATCCCGTGACGCGGACTTATCTCCGCGCCCCGGCCGTCGATTCCGCGTTGCAAGGGCTGACGACCTATCAGTGGCGGGTCTTACGGCGCGCGGTCCGGGAACGGTTCGACTCACCGGATCACGTATTCTCCCTGGCGGCGGCACGTAATTCCATTCGCGACGTGGTGGAGCAGGCGATCGAAAAACCGACCCGCCGACGACGGGTGCGTGCGGCCCGGTATAGCGGCGAGTTTCAAGGCGTGCCCGCTGCCGAAGCATCCCTGGAAGCGAACTCGGTCTCAGATGCCGCAGGTAATCCCGAGGATCTTCCTTCATCGACGACGGACGATTCGCCGTCATCGGCGATCGAGGCTCAGCCGCCTGTGGATCCCGCTGCTCTGGATGTCGACGACTGGGACGTTGCGTGTTGAACCCTCTCACTCTTTCCTCAGGAGAACCATCATGACTTCAGCGACCGGTCCACCGACCGACGATCGAACCAAGTGGCTCGGCGTTTCCGCCGCAGAACGGATCGCGCTAGCACAGAAGCTAATCGTCTTGCATCCCCGGTTTCGTGACGCCGTTTCGCTGTTGGAACGTTGTCACCAATCGTTCGCTCAGCCGGGCGAACCCGCTTGCGGAGCGCTGCTAGGGACTTCCGGCGTCGGCAAGACGAGCGTGGTTGACCATTACTCTAAGCTCTACGCACCCTACGAGACGGAGACCGAAACCCGCCGTCCGGTCTTGAAGGTGACGCTACAGCCCGATGCCCGGCCGAAAGGAATCGCTGCCGACATCTTACTGGCACTCGGCGATCCGGCCTGGTCGAGTGGGACCGTGCAGACGCTGACGAACCGGGCCGTCCGGCTGCTCAGCCGGTGCGGCGTGCAATTGATCGTCTTCGATGAGTTCCATCATCTGTTTGATCTGGAACGAGCCCGCGTGATGACCAAGGCGGCCCAGTGGCTGAAGGTCTTGATCGTCAACACGCGGATTCCGGTCGTCGTGTGCGGAATGCCGGAGGCCGAACATGTGCTGCGGGCCGAGCATACCGAGCGTCGGTTCAAAGAACGCCTGACGTTGCGCTGCTTCAACTGGCGCACGCCGGCGGGGCGGGCCGAGTTTTGCGGGATGCTCAAACGGCTGGATCGGGCGTTGCCGCTGGCCGAAACTTCCGGATTGGCAGATGCCGATTTGGCCGGACGGTTTTATTTGGCTTGCCGCGGGATCCCCGATTACTTGATGGCGCTGGTCCGGGGCGGGCTGACCGAATCCCTCGGCCGTCAGGCGGAGCGGATTGAAGCGGCCGACTTGGCGAGAGTTTTTGAGCGGCGGCTGGCCCACCAACGTGTTTTGGTGGAGCAGGCCAATCCCTTCATCGGGCAGTTGGGCTCGGGTGCGCTCGATCGGGTTCAGGCGGCGGATGCAGTCCGTTCGCTCGGCGTCGGTCTAACGCCGCGTGCCGTTCGCCGTCGTGTGCAACCTTTGACGGCGAATCAATTGCTGGGAGGCAGCTAGTGCCGGATTACCTTCCCGTTCGAGAGTCGCCGCTTTCCGGCGAATCGCTCACCGGCTACTTGCGGCGGCATACCGTCGCGATGGGATATGACAGTCTCCGGCAACTTTTATCGTTGTTGGACCAAATTCAGTTTCCGCCGCACTTGGATCATCTCCATACCGGACGGGCCCTGACGGCGCTGGCGAACCTTTTGCGACGCGATGAACGGGCATTGATTGACCTGACGGTCCATCGCTGGGCTACGCAAATCGTGTTTCGCGAGCGCGTTGCGGCGGACCCGGTTAACTGCGACTCCAAGACGCTCCGACGTTTTTTTAATGCGTCACGACCGCGGGTTTGTCCCAAATGTCTGGAGCAGTCGCCGTCACACGACCGGATCATATGGTCATTTCGCCCCCTGGGAATTTGCCGCGAGCACGGGGACGTTTTACTTGAATGGTGTCCAGGTTGCCGACGATCGTTTTCTCGGGCACGTCTTGATCTGTTGCGCTGCCATTGCGGTTTTGTATTAACCGAAGAACCGCCGAGGAGCGTTCATGGTCGTGCGTTGGAGATGGCACGCTTAATCGCGACTTGGCTGGAAAGCTCTAAGTTTGCAACCGTCGAACTGCCGACTTCTGCGGGATTCTGGTGGTTGGACCGACTTCGATTTGCCGTCGTTCGAGTTCCGAAATGGTGCTCCCAAGTGAGAAAGGAGTGGGGCGTTTCGGACGCGCTGCCGCAGGATTCTTTCTGTTGGCTGGCCGCCGCATGGATCATCCAGGCTTCGCCCGACGATCTAACGTCATTCTTAGCAGCCTATCGTATTGTTGATCGTCACCGTTTAACCCCCTCGCGCGCCGGACGATATTTTGGACTTTTGTTGCGTGACGCAAATCAACTGGAGCGTTTTGGCTATCCGGTTGCGTCGAATACTTGCGCGAGTATTGCTGCGAGCTATCGGTCGCACGCAATAACGTAATCCTCTGAATTCGACGGTATTGACGCGGCTGGGCGAGTCGGTCGACCCCCATTCGCGATGGGCGATCGAGCGCCGCATCGCTTGGATTTACGGTCGCGCGACGCACGCCGGTGTCGGGGCATCGGTCTTTCTGCTGCCGACGTCGAACGCTTGGCGGCTGAGTGAGCCGCTTAGGCTCGTTTGCTTTCATTCAACCGTCCCTTTACTGGAGTCCGCATGGAGCTCTGGATTGTGATTGCCCTCTTGATCTCGGCACTGACGGCGACGCTTCTGGCACTGGTCCGTCAGTGGCGTTTAACACGAGCCTTGCGCCGTCTGGTGATTCGGCTCGTTCACCTGTGGAGAAATCGACATGCCTGATGTTCGTTTTGTTCTGAGTTGGTTCCTTTTGCTGGTCTGCTGTCTCGGCTGCGACGACGACGAGCAGAGGATGCGGGACTGGTCCCGCGAAAACTCCGCCGCCGCTCAGGCTCTCGTGGAAGCGGACGCTGAAAGCCGCAAGCAGTTCACGACCCTGCAACAGTCGGTGCAGGCGGAACGGCAGAATCTGGCGGATCGGTACACGGCGCTGGAGACCGATCGCAAGGCGGTCGCGGCGGCGCGGGAACGGGTTCCGCTATTGGCTACCGCGCTGCAAGGCTTAGCGGCGCTCGCCCTCGGTGCGGCGGCCCTGTGGGTCTGCGTAAGACTCCTCGGCAATTTGCCCGATGACCAAGGCGCGGCCGAACTCGAAGAAACGTTGATCCTCACCTTGACCGGCGAATCAAACCTGCTGGCGGATCCACCGCCGCTACTCAAGCCGCCGGCCCATGCGGCGGCACTCACGGACGCAAGCGAGACCGATGCGCTCGAAGAACCGGTCTTAACTCACGAGGAGGTCTAACGCGTGTCGCATATTGTCACGATTCAAACCGAAGTCCGTGATCCGACGGCCGTTCATGCCGCTTGCGACCGGTTGCGACTCGCGCCGCCACGGTACGGTACTGTGCGATTATTCACGGCCGAGGCGACGGGGTCGCTCGTCGAATTGCCCCGTTGGCGGTATCCCGTCGTCTGCCAGACGGAAACGGGGACACTCGCCTACGACAATTACCGCGGTCGTTGGGGCGAGCAGCTACAACTCGACCGCTTCCTGCAAGCCTATGCCGTCGAGAAGACGCGCCTCGAAGCCCGCAAGCAAGGGCACGACGTCGTCGAACAGACGCTCGTCGACGGCTCAATCAAGCTCATCGTCGCAATTGGGGGTGCAACATGAAGACGATAGAAATCGTCGTTGCTCCGTCCGGCGCCGTCACGGTGGAGACGCGCGGCTTCAGCGGTCCGAGTTGTCTGGAAGCGAGTCGTTTCTTAGAGACGGCGCTGGGACGTAGGACGGCCGACCGACCGACGCTCGAGCTTAACGAACAAGCGGCGCCGATCACCGTCGAACAGCGTCATTCGTCTTAACTCAACAGGAGCCGACCGCCATGACACCGATCTCCATCGTCCTGAATGTCTACGACGGCAGTGTTCAGGGAGTATTTACGTCTCAACCCGACGTCGAGATCACCCTCGTCGATTGGGATGTCGCGGGAACGGACGCCGACCACCCCGAGGTCGTCGCCGTGCGTGACGCACTCGGCCGCACGCGTCACGCCTTTGTCGCCCGCGCGACGCCTCAGCCGCTATCGGAACTCGCCGGTTCCGACGTGGAGGCCGCCATTGATGCGGCCGAACTGGTTCCGAACTGACTGACTTTTCATTTACCCCCAGGAGCTTGAATTCCATGACGCTCGCCGATCGCTTGCGTGAATTGATCGATGCTTGCTTTACCGGAATTTGGATCCAATCGTTCGAACACGATGATGCCTTGGCCGAGATCGCCCGGCTCTGCCATGAGCAGACCTGGCGGCTGGCGACGTGGGATGTCGCCCGTGGGCCGGCGGTCGTCGGTGCCGTCGAAGCGAGTACCGCTGCCGGCAACGATCCGCTCGCGGCGCTGCGTGCCTTGCCTGCGCTGGCGACCTCAGATGGCACGGCGCTCTTGGTGCTGACGAACTTTCATCGCTTTTTGCAGAGCGCCGAGATCGTCCAGACGCTCGTCCGGCAACTCACCGCCGGGAAACAGACCCGCACGTTCGTTCTCATCCTGTCGCCGATCGTCCAGATTCCGGTCGAACTCGAAAAACTGTTCCTGGTCGTTGAGCATGAACTCCCTTCTCGCGAACAACTGACCGAATTGGCCCGCGCCGTCGCCACCGGTCCGGACGAACTCCCCGATGGCGCGCAGTTGGAGGCGGTCCTCGATGCCGCTTCCGGCCTAACGCGTTACGAAGCGGAAGCGGCGTACAGCCTGTCGCTCGTCCGCCGTGGTCGCCTGACGCCCGAGGCTCTGTGGGAGATCAAGTCCGGCCTCCTCAAGAAGAGCGGCCTGTTGCAACTCCATCGCGGCGTCGAAACATTCGACGGCCTCGGGGGACTCGATGGCGTGAAAGCCTTCTGTCGCCGCGCGCTGCGCGCGGGCGTACTCCGGGCCGACGTTCGTCCACGCGGGATTTTACTATTGGGCGTCCCCGGCACCGGCAAGAGTGCGCTGGCGAAGGCACTGGGGAATGAAACCGGCCGACCGACGTTATCGCTCGACGTCGGTAACTTGATGGGTGGCATTGTCGGAGATACCGAGAGAAACATCCGCCAAGCGCTACGCATTGCCGACGCCATGGCGCCATCGATTTTGTTTCTCGATGAAGTCGAGAAGGGACTTTCGGGCGTAGCGAGTTCCGGCCAGACCGACGGCGGCGTCTCGGCCCGATTGTTCGGCACGTTTTTGACGTGGCTCGTGCGCCGTGATGCGGCGTGATGGATTTCCGAGAAACTCGGAGTGGGTTGGATGCAATGTGACCCACGGGTCGCCAGACCTACCTCGGACTGAAAGGAATGGGGGAAATTAGCATGTCTGGAAAGCGGTCGTTGTCGCAAAGCCGTTTAGCGCAAGCGCCGCAAGACCCGGGCGAAATGGTGAAGTCTGAATTGATTGAACCTCAGAGTCCACGCTGTAAAGTTAGCAGGCCGGATCACAACGGTTATACATCCGGTTGCCTCCTCGATACCGCAAAGTTAAGCCAGTTGCGGCAACGCATCTTGAGGAGGACGGGTTGCAATGAGCAACCGCAAGGACTCGAACGAGGCACCTTCATCGCCCTATTGTCCATCGCGTACGAAACGCGGGATCGCCTAAGGGACGAGAGTCCTAGGGTGACGGAGACCCCATAGTAGTCGGAGGTCGGGAAAGCCGACCACATGGCGAAGGGGGTCAGGTGTTTGTGATTCCAGAAAATTGGAGGTATGCGAAATGCAAGACGCCGACAAATTGCTGGGAATCTATCATGATCGAGGTGCTCAAGGATTGTTTCTTGAGCGTGTCTATCGGCAGTTGTTCAGCCCGGAGTTGTATCTCCGCAGTTACGGCAAGATCTACCGTAACAGCGGCGCGATGACCCGCGGCTCGACACCGGAAACTCCGGACGGTATGTCGATGGAGCGTATCCATGCGATCGTCGATGCTTTACGGCAGGAACGATATGCATGGCAACCGACACGGCGGATCGACATTCCCAAGAAATCGGGCGGCACTCGTCCGCTGGGATTGCCGACGTGGTCGGATAAGCTCCTGCAGGACGTAATTCGCTCCCTGTTGGAAGCGTTTTACGAACCGCAGTTTCGAGATTCGTCCCACGGGTTTCGGCCTCATCGAGGCTGTCACACGGCCCTCTACCGTGTGAAGCAGTGGAAGGCCATTAGCTGGTTTATCGAGGGTGACATCTCCAAGTGCTTTGACAAGATCGATCATTCGATCCTGTCGAACATTTTGGCTGAGAAAATCCAAGACAACCGGCTGCTACGGTTAATCGCGAACCTGCTCCGAGCCGGGTATTTGGAAGATTGGAAGTGGAATCGCACGCTCAGCGGAGTGCCGCAAGGCGGGGTGATTAGTCCACTGCTGTCGAACATCTATCTGGATCGGCTGGACCGCTTTGTTGAAGACACGCTGATTCCGCAGTACACAAGCGGGGAAATCCGCGCCAGGAACCGTGACTATCGTCATCAGGAATACTTGGCTCGAAAAGCTCGAAAAGAGGGAAACCGGGAGCAATGGTCGGCGGCCAAACGAGCCATGCGCTCGTTGCCGTCGTACGATACTCACGATCCTGATTTTCGACGATTGACCTACGTACGGTATGCGGATGACTTTTTGTTGGGGTTTATCGGTCCGAGACATGAGGCCGAGGAGATCAAAGCGAGGATTGCTCAGTTTTTGACCGAGACGCTCCGTCTGGAGATGTCCCAAGCCAAAACGCTGATCACCCACGCTCGTAGCGAATCGGCCCGCTTTCTCGGTTACGAAGTCAGGGTATCGCAAGCGAACAGTAAGCTCGCCTCTTTCCCGCGACAACGAAGCGTCAACGGAAAGGTCGCTCTGCTCGTACCGGCTGACGTTCAGCAGACGAAAATCCAAAGGTTCATGCGGAAGGGTAAGCTCGTTCATCGCCGCGAACTGCTCGGCGATGATGATCTTTCGATCATCTCGCTCTATCAGTCGGAATGGCGGGGACTGGTTAACTACTACCTCATGGCCCACAACGTCTCGATACGCCTCCGAAAGGTGCATCGAGCCATGGAGATTTCGCTCTGCAAAACGCTGGCTGCGAAACATCGGCTCACGCTGTCCCAAATCTTTCAAAAGTATGGGACCGAAGTACCGACTATTTACGGACCTCTGAAGGCCATCCGAGCGATTAAACCTCGGGTCGATAAAAGACCCTTGGTTGCGACGTTCGGCGGCCTGCCTCTGCGAAGACAAGAGTATCCCGTGTTGAATTGCGACCCAGCAATCATTCCCGGTTGGAACCGGCGATCCGAACTCGTTCAACGTCTGGCCGCCGATCGCTGCGAGTTATGCGGAAGTGAGGATCACGTACAGGTCCATCACATTCGCAAGCTCTCCGATCTGCTCCTTACGGGACGGCGAGAGAAGATGCCGTGGGAAAACGTGATGATTGCTCGGAAGCGTAAAACACTTGTCGTCTGCCGGAGTTGTCATGAAAAGATTGACCACGGTAGTTACGACGGCCCCTCGTTTCATTGAATTAGAACACTGGAGAGCCGGGTGCGATGAAAGTCGCAAGCCCGGTTCGGAGGGGGGAAGTTGGAAAAGTGCTCGACCACGATGGTTGAGTAACTCGCCGGCTTCCTACCCTACAACGATCACACCTCCGACGTCTTCGTGATCGCCACCTGTAACGACGTCACGCGGCTGCCGCCGGAGTTTTCGCGAGCCGAACGATTTGACGGTTGTTTCTTTCTCGATCTGCCCCTGGAGGCCGAGCGGCAAGCGATCTGGGAGTTGTATCTCAGTCAGTTCGCGCTCGATGCTTCGCAGCGGTTGCCCACGGACACCGATTGGACGGGCGCGGAGATTCGTGCCTGCTGCCGCTTGGCGGCGCTCTTGGACCTGCCGCTCGTCGCGGCGGCCGAGAACATCGTGCCGGTCGCCCGCACGGCCGCCGAAAGCGTCACGCGGCTACGCTCCTGGGCCGGCGGGCGTTGTCTCGATGCGGCGCGCGGCGGAATCTATCGCGGTCCGGCCGGCGAACCGCAAAAAACAGCTCGCCGAGTCCGTCGCGATCCCTCGAACAACTAAGAAGGGAACAATCCGATGCGCACTGCGAAGGACCTCACACGCGATGAACTGGTGATGATCGTCACTACGCTGCAACAGGCCCTGTACCTCGACTTCGATGCCGACGTGACCAAGGTCTGGATCCCGGATAAGCAGTGGGATGGGGCGGACATCTGTGAGCAACTGGCCGCCGAACTCGCCCGATTCGACCTTGCTCCCGACGTCGTCACATCCTTCAGTTCTGAAGCGCCCTAATAATACTGTCTCCCGGAGACCATTTTTACGATGACGATGACCATGTCCACGCCCCCCGATCGACCTCCCCCGCGGCGGAGAGCCGACCCAGCCGAACGGTTGCGCACGACGTGCGCCGCCGTCCGGGTCAGTCTTCGCTGGCTTGGCTGCCACAAGGCACTCTCCGCCGAACAAAAGGCCACGGCGGCCGACGCCTTCGACGCCAGCGACCGGTTTTTGTCGGCCGCCAAAAAACTCCTCGACACCAAGCACCCGGCTTTCCGCGCCGTGACCGCCGTCCGCGGACGGATCCTGGATTACTGGAAGGGGATGACCCTGCCGTATCCCGAGCCCGGCATCCGCTTGATCCGCCAAGATCGAATCGAGGCCTTTCACAACGAGTTGACCGAGCGCCGCGAGGAACTCGACGCGGCGGTCGGTGCGCTCGACGAGCGGTTCGAAGAACTCAAATTGGCGGCCCGCGAGCGACTTGGTCGCTTGTTCGACCCACACGACTATCCCTCGTCGCTTCGCGGCCTGTTCGCCGTGGAGTGGGATTTTCCGTCGGTGGAACCGCCCGGTTATCTGTCGGAACTCAACCCGGCGCTCTACGACGAAGAATGTCGTCGCGTCGCCTCGCGATTCGACGAAGCGCTCGCCCTGGCCGAAGAAGCCTTCTCGACCGAACTAGCCGGACTCGTCGCCCATCTCAGCGATCGGTTGAGCGGCGCCGCCGACGGCAAGCCCAAAGTCTTTCGCGATTCGGTCGTCGCAAACCTGGTCGAATTCTTCGATCGCTTCCGGCGACTCAACGTTCGTTCCAATGATCAGCTCGATACGCTCGTCGCGCAGGCCCGCGAGATCGTCCAAGGGATTGAACCGCAATCGCTTCGCGAGAACCGCATCCTCCGCAATACGGTCGCCGGGGAACTCGGCGAACTGCGGCAATCGCTCGATCAGTTCCTCGTCGAGCGACCGCGGCGCAATATCTTGCGTCGGCCGCAACCGGCGGCGGCCGAGAGCCCATGATGGAGCTCGTCGTTACATCGACGGGCCAAGTCAGGTTCGTCTACGCCGAGGCCCTCGATCTTCGGGCCCTCGGCCCGCCTGCGATTCGCCGCGGCTCCCACGTCGAACCGGACGCACAGGGCCGCTGGACGGCCGATCTCGTCCCCGTCGGCGGACCTGTTT
>CAMCTH010000124.1 GCA_945877965.1 Planctomicrobium piriforme
TATAGCCGGCTTTGCCGAGGTTGGTGACCATCTCGGCCTGGGACCGCGTGTCGTGAGGAACCGATCGACCCAAGTCGGCCTCGGACTTCTTGATCTGCTGGGAAACTCCGGGATCACGCTTAAGCTCCTTCCCCGCAGCATCGGCCGTCGGCTTCGGAACGGCGACGAACTCGGGATCGTGCAGACGTGCGCCTTGAGTTGAAGAGACGATGACCTCACCGTCGGGCGTCCGACGGATTTGGACTCGATCGGGATTCCAAATGACGACGTCGAGTTCCTTGATGCGAATGTAGTCGCCGCCGTGCTCGACGGTGTACCCGCGCGCCTTCGCCGAGTCGGCCATGGCGTTGAGATGCTGCGTCGATTCGACCGTCAGATCACGATCACTGAAGGCACCGCCGTACTTAGGATCTTTGGGCTTCGTGCCGGAGTCCAATTTTGAATCGGGATCGGTGGGGAGACCGGCGTCTTGACGTAGGCGGTCGAGTTCGTCATCGCGTCGGCGATCGTTGCGAACGCTTTCCGTCGACGCCTGCTTACGGCGGTTATAATCGGCGAGGGCCGCGTCGTAGGCGGCGTCCTTGATCGCGTTGCCGTCGGCGTCGTACCGCAACGGATAGTCGCGCAGCGCCTGATCGCGCGCTCGATCGAGCGCGTCGTAATGTTTCTGTCGTTCGGCATGGACATCGTACGGCGGCTTAGAGTTCGACGGAATCGATTGCGCCGAGACGCACGGGGACAAAAGTAGCCATGTCGACGCCGTCGTGAGCACGATGCCGACGGATCGCCAAGAGATGTTTGTCTGGTTCATCGTCCCGCCTCCGTCGCCGCCAAAAGTCGTGACGCCTGCACGCCGTAAGGATGGGGAAGAGGATGGCCTTCGATGATCGACTGCAAGATACGACGGGCTGCGGGACGGTCCGTTTCTACCAGCAAAGCCGCTTGCACTAGTCGTAGTCCGACCGAATTGGGATGTGCGTCGGCGATGGCGGTCACCAGTTCGACGCCGCGGCTTGTTTCGCCGGTGACGGCGGCGACGGATGCGATCTGCAACGCGACGTCGAGTAACTGCTCGGGCTTGGCGGCTGACTGGAGACGAAGCTCCGCGTAACGAAAGGCATCGGTCCCGTTTTGCAGGGCGGCATAGGCGCGAACTAAGCGAACGAGGAGTCGATCGTCGTCCGGTTGCCGCGCGAGAACGTCTTCGAGAAGATCGATGGCGGCCGCGACGGTCAATTCGTGATCCAGCAGCAAGTAGGCATCCGCTAAGTCAACGCGGATCAGATCATTCTCCGAGTCGTTTTCCAGCGCCTGTTCCAGTAGGGCGGCAGCGCTCCGTTTGGCGACGACGTCGCCGCGAGCTGCGATCAAAGCCGATCGTCCCAAAGCGTGTAATCCCGTCGCCGACGCCTGGGTTTGCCGAGAAGGATCGTGAGCAGCCGCCTCGGGCGCGACGGGGGCGGCGCGGATCGCGGTTTCGAGCCGTTGTAAACCGGCCTCCGTTACTTTCGTCTCGAAGACGTTGGGACGCGACAGCCGTTTAAGCACCGCTAGTTGCTGCAGACCGTCGTCGGTGACGGCGGTCTGATTCAAGTCGAGGGTCTTGAGTTTCGTGAGGCGCAGGAGATGAGCCAAGCCGGCGTCGGTAATCTTCGTTCCAGAGAGATTCAGTTCTTGCAACTCCTTGCAACCAGAGGCGAACTTAAGACCCTCGTCGTTAATCGGTGTGTCGGCGAGGTTGAGGACTTCTAGGGCGGGAAAGCCTACAAGTACTTGGAGATCTTGATTGCCGATCGACTTACCGCTGAAGTCGACGGCCCAGACCGGTTGATCGGGCTTCTCGCCGTCGATGCGGACTTCGCCGCCAAGTCGTTCGACCTGCGCAATCGCCGCCTCCTTCGTCGGTGCAGATACTTCTTCGCCGGCGCTCATGCGACCGCGTTCAATGCCGAGTATCCCCCAGGCCAAGCCGATCATGCCGACGACCGTTGCAGCAAAGCGATTGCGTCGGCCGCAGGTGTTTAACTGCGACGGCATCGGGAACATTAGTTCGACTCCTCGTGGCGATTGCCAATGGCGGCGCAATCAAGGTTTGCCGTTGCCGGTAGGTTGGACATCCGGTTTCGCTTCGCCGTCCCATTCGGCTTCACACAGCACGCCGTCGATGGCTTGTTGAAGGGCCCATAGCTTTGCAGGACCGACGTCGCCGCAGTTGCGAACGAGCTTGCGTTTGCCGTTGACGACCGCCGTGGTGTACGTCGTGGGAAGATCGGTAATTGGAATTTCGTAATTCGATTCCATGTCCATATAGCCGGACTCCACGAGATACTCGGCGAGTTGATTAAAACTCCACTCTGAGACTCTGCCGGTATGCTTTCCCTTCCGCTTCACATAATCTTCGCCTGTGTAGCTGAACGTACCGTCGGATCGCAGGATGACGACGTAAGCCGGGCAGGTGCCGAGACAGAGCGTGCGTTCGAGACCGATTTCTGTTACGCCGTGGCGCGGCGAATCGAGTCGTTCAAATCGCGCGACGAGCGGAGCCGGATCGACTTCCTTCGGTTTCACCCATTTGCGATGCAGATCGGCAATCTCTCCGGCTGCTACTACGCTGACGAACGTAGACGAGACCCAACCGAGGCTGATCAGAATCGCAGAACAACGACCGGCAATGATCGTCCCCATGATACGCCCTCTGCTGCTTTGGTTCGACGAAGCCGGAAAGCTTCAAGGCTTCCAGGTAAAGAACGAAGCAACTGGCATGCCGGTCGGGGCGGCGGACTTGTCGCGTACTCAATTCGCGATCATTCCGCCTAGAATCGCCCTGTTATTCGGCGACTTCATCGATGCAGGAAATCGAGCGGCTGAGGCGAGGCGCCGGCCGTGTGCGGAGTCGCGCGCCGCACATCGGAAACGCCCACGACGGCTCGTTTACAAAATCAGACGATAAAGTCACTTCGAAAAAGCTCGGCGAAGTACGAGCTGCTCGGCCATCACGGATCGACGGCATGGCCACAAAGCTATGGGAGATGACAACGCTCACGAATTCTGCGAGCGCAGCTCTAAATTGGCGTCCGGTTTGCAATGGCTGACCGAAGTGAGTCGCTCATCTCTCGTCACCGTCGCGATCACTCACGAACTATCTTAGGAGACCTATCCGATGATCCCGACTCGTCCCGTGACCTTCGTTGCCGCCGTAATTCTTTGTTTCATGACCACTGCGGCGCAAGCCGCGATCATCCATCAAGGCAAGGTAACCGGCGTCGGTGCCGGGCAAATCAGCATCATTGATGAATCGGGCGACAATGAAACCTTTGAAGTCGATCCGGCAGCGCAAATCATCCACAACGGCAAGCCGGCGACGCTCGATGCCATCGATTCCGGCGACGTCGCCAAGCTAACCCTCAAATCAAAAAACGGAAAACTGCTGGTCACCAGCATCGACGCGCGCGATCGAGAGTAGTTCGTTCGCGGCCAGGAGCCCCTCGTCGGCCTGATGCCGCGGAGATGATCAGGCCGGCTCTGTAGTTGAGTTGGTGCATACAGTTAGACAGTTAGCGAGGTGCCCACTTCGGCATCCCTGCTAAACCAAACCATGCCGTTGCACTCTTACCGCGTTGATCGGAGTGCCGGTGGCGTTCCGCATTTCTTACTTGATGACATTCGGCGTCGGCGGTGTTGCCAGGGACGGTGACCTGGGGGACGATGCGGTCGTCGGAGTTTTATAGAGGAACTTCTTGAGCGGGATGTCGTAGTAGGCGGCGCCGGCCGTTTGTCGCCGACCGTCGACCGTGAGGGTGAGGACCCGAATCAGGGCGCGGTCGGCAAACTCCTTGCGGATTTGTACTTGTCCCGCGCGCGTCCCCTCCGCCGTCGTTTGAAACACGATCGGCGCCTTCACGTCGTACGAGCGGCCCCCTTGACCGTCCGTCTGTCTGCTGAAGGCAACGACGGTGATCGAATGGATCGGCTTCAGTCGTCCTTCGTCAGCCAGGGTGACGACGACGTTCAGCGTTTTGGCATCGGCGGCGCTGATCTCCACATGGTACTTGAGCTTCCACTCGTCCTTCGATGGATTGAGCTCATAATAAACCGCCCGACATGGATCCGATATCAGTCCGACGACCGCGATCACCAACACACTCGCCGCCCAACGTGGTAATCGAATGCCCATTTTAAGCTCACCTTTGAAGTCTGTGGAAGCGCCGTAAATGATCCGACCGTGGGACCCGGCTTACGTCCCTACGGCGAGGTATTCAAGCCTTCCGAGTTATTGGGGGCAAGATCAATCGGAGGGTGGAAGGAGTGCTATCATGGCCCCGTGGAGCCGCGGAACTTCTGGATCGCGTAGAATGGAAGCCATGAACGAATCTCTCGCGAACGACGGCGCGGCCGAGCAGGAACTTGCCGCGCTGGAAGTGAAGATCAACGCGCTGCTGCCGCCGCGATACGTCGGTTGTTTCGAAGAGGTTTCCCCGACGTCGATGGGCTCGGCCGCATTGCGATACGACGCGCAAGGTCGTGTCGTTTGGGGAGAAATCTGGACCACGTTTTGTCATCTGGCGCTGGCGGGAGGACCGCCGCATCGCGGTCGGTTGCTTGGACCCGTTACTCTGGAAGAAACGCGGTCCTCGCCGGAGTCGTATGCTGCGGTCGTCGCGGAGTTGGAACGGGCTTTCGGGTTGTGTGTCGATCTGCCGGTGAGTCCGCAGCGTCCGCCGGGTTGGATCGGTCTCGAATGCGGCGCGTCCGCGACGGCGTCGTGGCTGGTTCGCGCCATCGTGGCCGAGAATGTTATCGCTCGCCATGAGGATGCGACGCTCTTCGTGCCGGCGGGGCCGCACTTCCGCGTCGAGAAGGAGATCAAGAACGTCGTCGTCTGCGTGGCCAAGACTTGTCACTATCTCTTCGATCATCTGGAACCGGAGCAGCAGCCGACCGGCGGGGCTCGACCGCTCATTAGTCCCCCGCTGCCGGACGAGATCGCTGCCGCACCGTTGCGTTACGAGCAAGCTGCGGCGCGATTGCAACAGAGCCTTCAGCAAGCAACTTCTCTGACACCCGCGCTCGACGAGGCACCCGGTTGGATCGGCATTCCCTGCGAGAGCGAAGAAGCGACGGTCTGGCTGCTTCGCGCGATCGCCGTGGAAGACGTACTGGTGCGTCGCACCGATGCGACGTTGTACGTTCCCGTCGACATTCGCACGGCTGCCGAGGATCCGATTGCCAAGACGGCGAGCTTCGTCGCCGACGCACAGCGATTGTGGAAACTTCGCGGCCGTAAAAGTAATTGATAAGCCGCAAACCGTAGGTCGGGCCGCGGATTTTACGCGTCGGGTGCTGAACTTGGCCGACGCTCGCATTAGGATAGGCACGACGAGGTCCCGAACTCTCGTCGTCGCGCAACGGCCCCTCTCCTTCTCATCTTGATCATGATGCAAAACAAATTCTGGATCGCTGCGACTTGCCTGCTGTTCCTCTCACCGCGAATCGCAATGGCGGCCGACGCAGCGGATTGGCGCTCTTGGCGCGGGCCGTTGGGCAACGGGAGTGTCGAGCAAGGGAACTTTCCCGTGAAGTTCGGTGCGGAAAAGTATTTGTGGCGCACCGAATTGCCGGGACGCGGCTGTTCGACGCCGATTCTGTTGCCGAATCAGATCTACCTTACTTCCCCCGCCGACGGCAAGGACGCGTTGCTCCGTTACGACCTCGACGGCAAGGAGCAATGGCGGGCCGTCTTCGATTCGGAGAATCCCGGCAAGCATCGCAACGGGTCGGGAAGCAATGCCTCGCCGGTCACCGACGGCGCCGCGGTGTTCGTCTATTTCAAGAGCGGCACATTGGCGGCCGTCGAACTCGACGGAAAGGTTCGTTGGAAAACGAACCTTGTGGAGCGATTCGGCAAAGACACGTTGTTTTGGGATCATGGCACTTCGCCGGTTCTGACCGAGAAGTACGTCATCATGGCCCGCATGCATCAGGGGGAATCGTGGCTGGCGGCGTTCGACAAAACGACGGGCGAAATGGTCTGGAAGGTCGCGCGGAATTATTCCACCCCGGTCGAATGCGATCACGGCTACTCGACGCCGCTCGTCATCCAGCATCAGGGGAAAGAATCGATTCTGGTTTGGGGTGCCGAGCATCTGACGATCCACAATACAACTGATGGGCAACTCACATGGTCGTGCGGCAACTTCAATCCTGACGGCAACAAGCTGTGGCCGGCGATCGCAACGCCGGTCCTGGTCGGAGACATGGCGATCATCGCCTACGGTCGCAATGATCGGGGCGTTCCGCGACTGCATGGAATTCGACTGACGGGAAGCGGCGACGTGACGGCGACGAATCACGTCTGGAAGCGGGACGACGTCGGCACGTTCGTTCCGACGCCGGTCGTTTATCAAGGCCGCGTCATTCTGGTTCGGGATCGCGGCGAAACGGCGTGCCTCGATCCTGCGACGGGCAAGACGATTTGGGAGGGGGCCTTTCCCAAGCATCGTACGAACTTCTACGCCTCGCCGTTGATCGCCGGCGACAAACTTTACGCTCCCCGCGAAGACGGCACGGTGTTCGTCGCCGGCGTCGCCGGAGACAAGTTTGAGCTGCTCTCTGAGAATCACATGGGCGAGTCGGTCATCGGCTCCCCTGTTCCGCTCGCGAACCGACTTTTGCTCCGTGGCGAGACCCATCTCTTCTGCATCGCACCCGAGTAGGGCCGGTGCCCTCGGACAGCTCTCGACCTTTTCAATGCAGCGACTTCTTTTTTAAGACATCTGTCATCCTTGCGGGCAAATAAGCATGAATCGAATCTTTGCGGCAGTGCTGCTGGTCCTGAACTTCACCTCGGCGGCATGGGCCGATGTCGCCGCCTGGCCGCCGGTCAAGGAAAAGGATTCGATCTTCACGGAGCGGAAGCTCGATACCTTTAAGCACGGCATCAAGCCGGAGTGGGGCTATGCGGCGCCGCAGCAAGACACGTTCTTAGTGCTCCACCCGAAGCAGGAACGCAAACATGCGCCGCTCTACGTCGTCTTGCATTCCGCCGGGCACGATGTCCATTCCTGCTTGGCCTGCACGGCGAAGGTCGGCAATCACGACATCTACCACGCGCCCGCTGATTTCTTTGCGTTGTATCTCGATTGCCGCGCGAACAAAGGCGACTGGTGGTGGGGAAGCGACCAATACAAAGAGTCGGAAGTGAGCCCGACGGACAAACGGGTGATCGACACCGTGAAGTGGGTGATCGAGCAGTACGGCCTCGACGCGAACCGCGTCTATCTCTGCGGCAACTCGATGGGAGGGAGCGGCACGCTCGGCATCGGCATGCGCCACGGCGATGTCTTCGCAGCAATCAAGGCGAACGTCCCTGCCCGGGTTGAGCATGTCTCGCGGCGGATGTATCTGCCTCCGCTGACGGTCCCCGCCGGCGTGACGTTGCCCGATCCGCCGATCGTCGTCGACTACTCCGGCACGAACGACGGCTGGTCGAAGGGGCACGACGCTTTTGCCCAGGCGATGAACGAGCGGAAGTATGCCTTCTATTTCTATTGGGGACCGTTCGGTCACGCGAATAACCACGCCAACATCATGAAGGTGAACGATCTCATCAATTCGTTCGACTGGCTGAGCGTTAAGAAGAACGAGGCGTATCCGGCGTTCACCGACGCTTCGACGAACGATCCCCTGCCGTGGCCGGATCGTCTGACGGAGACGAAGCCGGGCCAGGTGAATGCGTTCTTTCGTTGGAAGAATTTGTCCGACACGGCGACGGCGATCGAGACTTCGCTGTTCCTCGTCACGTCGTCGGATCTTTCGACAAGCTTTACGATTCCCGCCGCAGCAACCGCCGACGTCAGCCTGCGACGGCTGCAGAATTTGAAGGTCGCGCCGGGCGAAAGACTCCGTTGGTCGTTCGGCAAAGCCGGTGGCGAGATTCAAGCCGACGCCGACGGTTGCATTACCGTTCCGCGGCTGCGAATCACGGCCGAACCGCTGACGCTACGTATTCAAAAGGCAAACTAACGCAACGGGCGGAGCGAGCGGGCCTTTCGCTCGGTGTTGATCGTTTGCCACGCGAGCGGCGACTGTTGCAGGAAGCGAACCAGTTGCGTCGTCGACACGCGCAACGGTTCGGCCGCCGCCGCGAGATCGAATTCATGCACAACGACCCGATCGAGAGCCTCGGCTAACAAAGCCGGAAAGTCGGAGTTCTCGTCGCTCACGGTGAGCTTCCGCCGCGGCGTGCGAGATTGCCACAGCACGCTGGACGATGCTTGCGGTTCGACGGCGACGCGAACCTGCTCCGCGAGAGCCTGCCGCAAACGGAACAGGGCCCACTTAAGATTCTCGGCTTGGCTCCTGCTTTCATTGGCCTCGGCGCGGATGCCGGTTGGAAGATGCGTCAGCACCACGGCCGTTTCCGTCTTATTGCGATGCTGCCCTCCGGGGCCGCTGCGACGCGTCGTCTGTCGCGAACATACGGCGAGCAGCTGCTCGTCGTCCAGCGTCGCAGGATGGCAGACGGTAGGCGGCATCTTAGTTCTCGTCAAACAGATCGACGGGCGTAAAGCGATCGACGTCGAACAGGCCCGTCGGCCCGAGTTTCAGCGACGGGATCACCGTCAGCGCCATGAACGAGAGGGTCATAAACGGCGCTTCAAGCATCGAGCCCCATGCCTTGGCGAGTTTCTCCAATGCCGCGTACTGCCGTGCGACCGTCGGGCCGTCTTGGTCCGACATGAGCCCGGCAATGGGGAGCGGCAGCACTTGTTCCGTCGTTCCGGCGACGGCTGCCAAACCGCCGCGCGCTGCGATCACCAAGTTCACGGCGCGACACAGAGCCTCGTCGTCCGCACCGACCGCTACGATGTTGTGCGAGTCGTGCGAGACGGACGACGCGATCGCCCCCTGCTTGAGCCCAAAATTCTTGACGAGCGCCGTCACCGGCGGTCGATTCTCGTAGCGATCGACGAGCGTGATTTTTAAAAGGTCCCGCTGCGGATCGGCTAGCACTCGGCCGGCGGCGATCGTCGGCCGGATGCGTAAACAGCCGGTAACGAGTTGACCGTCGAGGGCCTCGATCACGCGGGCCTCGCGCCCTGCGACGTCCGTCGACACGGGGATCGCAAAGTCAATCGGAACCTTTTCGAGCGCATGGAATTGATTGACGACCGTCGAACGACTGCGCGGCCACAGGGCTCGGCCGTCTGCGGCGACGAGTTCGCCGTTGATGAAAACGCGCCGCACGTCGAGTCGTTTCAGATCGTTCACTTCCAAGAAATCGGCGGCATCGCCGGGACGCAACAGTCCGACGTCGAGACCGTAATGCAAGACCGGGTTGACGCACGCCGCCTGCAGCGCGTCCAGCACGTCGATTCCATGGGACAGCGCTCGACGCACTAATTGGTCGATATGCCCTTCGATCAGTTGGTGTGGGTGTTTGTCGTCGCTGCAGAGCATGCAACGATCCGGATAGTCGGCGAGCAATGAAACGAGTTCGTCGAAGTTTCGTGCCGCGGAACCTTCACGAATCAATATCTTCATGCCGAGCGACAATTTCTCCAGCGCTTCTGGGAGCGTGAAGCATTCATGATCGGTGGAGATTCCGGCGGCGACGTACTTGGCCAGCGGCGCGCCGCGCAATCGCGGCGCGTGGCCGTCGATCGGTTTGTTGCGCGTGCGGGCGGCGGCTAGCTTCGCGAAGACCTCGGCGTCGCCGGCGACGACTCCGGGATAGTTCATCATCTCGGAGAGGTATTTGATTTCCTGCCGATCGAGCAGCGCGGCGACGTCGGCGGCGGCCAGCGTCGCGCCGGCTCGATCAAACGGCGTCGCCGGCACGCACGACGGCGCACCGAAGTGGACCTTGAGCGGAGCGGCGCGAGCATCGTCGAGCATGTACTCGACTCCGGCCGTTCCCAAGACATTGGCGATTTCGTGCGGGTCGGAGATCGTGGCGACC
>CAMCTH010000125.1 GCA_945877965.1 Planctomicrobium piriforme
CAACGATTGGACCAGTGATGGCTGCGGAGATAGTGCCACAGGTTCTCGATCGGGTTGAGTTGCGGACTGTACGGCGGCAGCTCGATCAGGCTGACGTTCTCGGGCACTTGCAGCTTGCCGCTGCGGTGGAAGCCGGCTCCGTCCCACAGAAGGACGGCCTGAACGTCGGGGGCAAGCGAACGCGAGAATTCTCGCAAGAAGGCGTTCATCACGCCGGCGTTTAAGCAGGGCGACAAGATCGCTTCGGCCTGACCGGTCTCGGCACAGACGGCTCCCACGACCCAGAGATATTCGTATTCGGTCTGCTTCACCGCCGTCGGTCGCGAGCCCGTGGGGGCCCAGATGCGGGTGAGCGTTCCCTGCTGACCGAAACGAGCTTCGTCTTGATGGAAGATTAAGAGCCGCTTGTCGGCGTGCTCGCTGCGAATGGCGGCCAGTCGTTCGGGCAGCTCTTTTTTAAAAAGCGTTGCTGCCGCTCGGGATCGGTCTGCCGATGCTTCGGTCGCGGTACCAGACAGGAGTACCCGAGGCGATGCAGGAGATAGTAAGTTGCCGAGAGGGAACGGCGAACGCCGTGTTCCTCACGCAAGATGCGTTGCACGTCTTCGCCCCGCAGCGTACAGCCGTCGTCTTGTTCCTGGGGACCGGCGTCCAAGCGTCGTTTCAGTTCGGCTTGTTGTGCGGCATCGAGGGGTAATTTCGCGCCACGGCCCGGTCGATCCTCCAACCCCGCCAAGCCGTCTCGATTCCAACGGGCAATCCAGTCCTGAACCCGCCGTCGCGACGACTTCAGCTGCACGGCGATCTCGTCGGCCGACAGACCGTCGAGCGCGTGGCGAACCATTCGCAGTCGTTGCCGACGGCGAGTTCGCTTCTCCTTCGTAATCAACGCCGACAATTCGGCGGCGGTAATAGGCAAATCGACCGTCATCGTCGCGACCTCCGTGTGCGTCGGATTCACGGCCTCGCAAAAAAACGGCCGCTGCGCACGCAGACTATCGAGATCGCCGAAATCGCGCAACCCTTCGCGCGCCGTTATTCTTTGGGATGCGTATAAGTGAGGAGCTTGCAGCCGACGCGCACAGACTCGTCGAATCGCCATAGCAACGATTGACGCGCAACGTGAAGTTGCTCGAAAACATAAAGCAGGAAAGCTGCGCAGCATGTTCGGGCGTCGGCAAGTCGACGCGCCCACGTGGGATTCCACGCCCTGATCTCAACGTCGCGCCGTCGTCGTGCGCTTTGCCGCAACGTGTGCGGTTCGACGGCTTACGTTTCTTCCACGATCTCGTTGAATGCGAGCACTTTGGCACGCCGCACATTGCGATGCGCGAAGACTGGAAGTCGGCCGAGATGCGCTTTCACGCAGCCGAGCATGAAGGTCCGACGAGACTACCGCAGCGTGCGGAAGGAAGAAGAAGTTATCACTCGATACGCGCGGAGTTCATCCTGCGGGAGTTCGCTTACTCCAGCCCTTGCATCGTGCCCGAGGTTCCGGCGAACGAATCGGTTTCGACGCCGAAGCGTTGGGCCATGCTCACGAACAACTTCGGCAAGGGATAATTGTTGCGCGCGTCGAACGCCAGATGCGCGCCGTGTTGGTAACCGCCGCCGGCGAGCAAGATCGGCAGATTGGTCGTCAGGTGGCCGCTGGCGTTGCCTAGGTTGCTGCCGAGCAACACCTGCGTGCGATCGAGCAGGTTCGCGCCGTCGGCGCTGCTTTGTTGGAGCGAAGTGAGGAACTCAAAGAACGCCTGAATCGTAGCCGACTCGATGAGTTCGAGCTGCCGCAGCATGTCGGGATTCTTGCCGTGATGCGAGAGGCCGTGATAGCCGAGTTGCACGCCCGAGATGAGCGGCACCGTGCCGTAACCGGTCCCGCCGAAGGTGATCAGCCGCGTGCTGTCGGTTTCCAAAGCGAGCCGCATGACGTCGAAATGAGCGCGGAGCCGGCCGACGAGATCGTTCCCTGCCAAATTACCCGGCGGCTTCGCCTGCACCTGCGGTTTGGGAGTTTGGTTCCAAAGTTCGTTCTTGGTCAACCGCTGTTCGGTCTGTCGCACCGCGGTGAAGAATTGATCGAGCTTGTCGCGATCGGCGGGACCGACGCGGCGTTCGATCGACTTCGCATCTTCGACGACCGTGTCGAGAATGCTCCGGCCGTCCTGCAGATCGCGCTGCAGTGCGGCGACCTCGGACGGCGATCCGTTGAAGAACAGCTTCGCAAAGGTCTTGGCGGGAGATGGCTCGGCCGGAATTGCCACGCCGTTGGCCGACCAGGAGATCGTCTTCTCGCCGAGTGTGAGCGAAGCAAACCGGGTGCGGTCGCCCGTCTTTTCGGCCAGGAACTGATCGAGCGAAATCGTGTTCTTAAACGTCCGTGCCCCGGGAGACGGCGCGGCGGTGAGAAACGATTTTTCCGCGGAGTGTCCGCCGTCGACGCCCGGATGACTCGTGCCGGAGAAAACGGTGAACTTGTCGCGGAGCGACTCGCCGGGTTGCAGATACTTCGAGGCAACGTAGTCTCGACCGGCTTGCTGCGGAAAGAAGTTCTCTGCAAGGAATCCGAGCGGGATGTTCATCGCGATCAAACGCGCCGGTGCCGCGGCGGTCGCGGCGGCACGCAGGCGAACCGGACGCATGGCATCGAGCCACGGCAGCGTCAGCGCGACGCCGGCACCCCGCAAAAACGTTCGACGTGAAAGGGCGTTCATCGTGATGAGTTTCCTGCGAGTTAGCGTGTGGCGAAAGATTCGCTGTGGACGACGGCTTGGATCAAGGTCCTCAGGCCGTTACCGCCCGACTGGGCTTGCCGGACGACGGCGGCCATCGAGTCACGATCGCCGAATCCCATTTCGCGCCCCAGCGCGTAAGACAACAACTTCTCCGTCAGACAATGAGCGAAATCGTCGCGTCGCTGGAGCAGCAGTCGCTTGAAGTCGCGCACGTCGGTGAATCGTTCCCCCTCCGCCGTCTCGCCGGCGGGATCGACTTTCGCTCCCTCCGCGACCCGACCCCAGCCCTTTTCGGCATTCGACACCTGCCAGCGCAAATACGCTTCGCGATACGCACCGACGGGATCGAAGCTCTCCAAGGCAAAGCCCGGCGGGTCGATCGACTTGTGGCAGACGTTGCAACTTTCAACGCTGCGATGTTTCGCAAGTTGTTCTCGGATCGTCACGGCGCCGCGAATGTCGGGCTCGATTCCGGCCGTGTTCGGCGGCGGAGGCGGAGTCGGGCGCCCCAGAATGTTTTCCAAGACCCAGACGCCGCGCGTCACCGGCGACGTCGTCGTCCCGTTGGCCGTCACTTTCAAGACGGCGGCCTGCGTGAGGACTCCGCCGCGAACGCTGTCGGCCGGCAACACGACCTTGCGAAGATTCAGCCCGGCGACGCTCTCGATTCCATAATGCCGCGCCAATCGCTCATTGAGCATCGCCCAATTCGACGCCAGGAAGTCGTCGATCGAAACGTCGGCGACGAGCATCTCGCGGAAGTACGCTTCGCTTTCCCAGGTCATGCTCTCTTGCAGGAGTTCATCGAACTTGGGATAGAGTCGCGCGTCGGGCTGCGTCTCGTTGATCTGCCGGAGTCGCAGCCACTGGCCGGTAAAGTTCTTGACGAACGCTTCGCTTTTCGGGTCGCGCAGCAGTCGTTCCGTCTGGGCTCGCAGCACTTCGGGCGCGTGCAGTCGGTCTTCGCGCGCGACGTTCAGTAACTCTTCGTCCGGCGGCGCGCTCCAAAGGAAATAGGCCAGCCGTGCCGCGAGTTCGACGTCCGAGACACGCGTCGTCGTCTCGCGCCGTGCTTCGTTGAGATACAGAAAATGGGGCGAACAGAGCACGCCGACCAGCCCGACGCGGATCGCTTCGGCAAACGTGCGCCCCTCGGTCAAGCGCGCGGCGACGAGAGCGACGTAGCGAGCGACTTCCTCCTCCGTCGCCGGACGACGAAACGCGCGGGGAACAAAACGCTGCAAAATCCGTCGGGCGTCATCGAGCGTGCCGGTTTGGAGATTGACGTCGCCGAACAGGCGCGTGTGGCATTCCGGCGGCCATTGATCGTGCAGCGGGCCGGTGATCTCCACCTCGCCGAATCCCACGCCGGGGAGTTTGACGTCCGGCCTGGGGCGAACGTAGGTCGGCAGTCCGAGGGCGAAGAATTGCAGCGCGCCGTTCGCTTCCATGTGGGCGGTGATCTCAAACGTCTTCGGCTCGGCACCGACTTCGAAGTAGCCGAGACTTCGCTGCGAAATGCCTTGCGGCTCGAACAACGCGGCCGTCACGGTGAAGCAGAGCGGCCCGGGAGCGTCGTGCGCCGCCGCTTGAAACCGGAAGCGATAGAGGCCTCGATGTCGGACGCGTTTGTCGCGAGTGGAAATCTTGGAGTAGCTGCCGCCGTCGGAGCTGGTGTGCAGTACGACGCGCCCGTCGACGTAATCGTAGGTTCCTTGTCCGAAGTATTGCTTCGTCTCACGGACGGAATCGACGGTAAAGGTCTCGGTCGGCGGCTGTTCGCCGGTGACGATGGCCGCATTGATCGCACGTCGCGCCGCTTCGAGATAGCCTTGCATGTGCTCCGTCGAAACGGCCAGGGCCTCGCCGTTGTTGTCGAACCCGCCGGCCTGCTGATCTTCGGGCAGCAACGGCACGAGATCGACGTCGACGGCCAGCAGATCGCGAATCGTGTTCTGGTATTCGACGCGATTCAAACGTCGCTGCACGACTTCGCGCTGAGTCCGATCCGCCGCCGCGAGGACGGGCCGCAGGGTTTCAAGGACGGCCGCGAGTTCCGCAGCGGCGGGACGTGCGGCGTCCGGCGGCGGCATCTCGCCTCGGGCGATCCGATCGAAAATCCGCGTCCAAAGCTCGATTTGGGCGCGGCCGACGAGTTCGTCGCCTAATGGCTCCAGATTCAAGCCCCCCTGCTTCGACGTCGCATCGTGACAGTCGACGCAATGCTTCTGGAAAAACTTGTCGACTGCGGGCTTCCACGCCGTTGCCGTCTCGGCGGAGTACGCCGCCGACGTCCAAGCCGGCAGGCCAATGGACAAGCCCAGGCCGAGGAGCAAGCCGACGATCAGCGACGAACAACGATGAACAGAATAGCGCATCAAGGCTTGAGCACTTCGTAGAAACAACGGATGAACGAGGAAGTCACTTGCAGGTCGCGGCTTTGCACTCGGCGCGGTTACGGAGTCGGTGCGATCGGATAACCTTGCCACAGCCACTCCAGCGCGTGCGGCGTGATTTGCGGCTTGGCGTTGCCGACGCCGTGCCCCGAATTGAGGCAGTAGAGGTATTGGTAGTGATAGCCTTTGGCTTTCAACACCTTGGCCATGCGGTTGTTCGCCTCGACCCAATCGTGCATGCCGTCGCGCATGATGTTGGGATTAAACGAATCGCGATCGCCGACCGCCATCCAAATGCGCAACGGCTTCGGGTCGCTCTCCGGAATCAGCTTCTCATGGAAGCCCCAGGCGCCGTCGGGCGTCTCAGGGTTAAAGGGCCACTGCTGGTTCACAAACGTGCCGGAGAACGTGAGGACGCGGTGATACCACTCCGGGTGATACCACGCCATGATGAGCGCGGCCGACCCGCCGGAGCTGTTTCCCATCGTCGCGCGACCGTCCGGATCTTTCGTCAGCTTGACGTTGTAATTGTTCTCGACGAGCGGCAGCACTTCGTGCTCGATGAACTCGGCATACAGGCCTGACATCGTGTCGTATTCACGACCCCGCTCGTGCCCTTGCGCGTCGCCGCCGCCATGCGAAATCATGACGGCGATGATGGCGGGGATGCGACGCTGTGCGATCAGATTGTCGAGGATCCGCGGCAGGTTCATGTCGGGCTTCCCCATGCCGGGGCCGTCGTGCGTGACGATGAACGGCGCGGCGGTGCCGGGCACATACTGCGCGGGAATGTACACCGTGACGGTCCGCTGGTAGTCGATCTCGTGCGTCTCGACGATCAACGTCTTCGGATTGTTCGGATCGAGCGTACCGAAAACCTTGCGGGCAATGCCCGGGTTGAAGAGCTTGCAGTCCTTCGAGTCGATGCTGAACTGCTGCACCTTCCCTTGCGGAACTCCTTCGACAACCTTCGTCTCAGGGGCGGCAACGTACTCAGGGCCGACGACGAAGTCGCCGTCGGCGTCGACCGGCGGATTCACGCCGGGCTTGCCGTCGAGGCGCGTGAACTTCGGCGCGCCGGGGGCATCGAACGGACGCGTCGGAGGTTGGGGCCGCGGCTTTGGTGCCGGAGGCCTAGGTGCGGTCGGGGCGGGCTTCGGTCCGTCGGCGCTCAAGACGACGGAATGCAGGACGAAAGAAGCTGCGAGGCCGAAAACTAGCGAAGTAAGAATCGTTTTCATGGGATGCGTGATCATGCGGTGGCGGGGCGACGTCAATGGAATCATCTTATCGCGCACGAGCAGGCGTTGCGATCAAGATGTGTGCACGCCGTGATCCGCCCCGGTCTCCGGCGATTACTCAGCCGGCGGCCAAGCATCGGTGCGGAAGCTATTTGCGGGGAGCCCTGCTTGGTTCATCAGGTTCGGCATCGCGAGTTCGTGCCAGGCGAAGCGGATCGCGACCGGCTGAGAAACGGCGGGACTGCGGACGACGACGGAGTCGCCGTCGATGGTCGCAGCGGCCGGCACGAACTTTTTGTCTGCACCGGCGATGAGGAATTCCGTCAGCGGTTTGCCGTCGCGGCTCGTGAGTCCGCCGTCGACGTGGTCGAACTGAACGCGGATCGAGTCGCCTTCGACCTTGGCCTGCTTGAAGATCGGTCCCGAGTAGACGACGTCGGAGCGATCGTAGTCTTTCGCCAACGCCCAGTGCGCGAGTCGCGACCCGACGTCTTGCTTGTTCGTCGGATGGATATTCGTCGTGTCGTTGACCAAGTCGGTAATCACGACCATCCCGGATTTCGGCACGGCCCGCATCACGGCGGTTTGCGCCTCCCAGAGGCCGGGCAATGCGTGAGTCGGCGCTTTCGAGTTCGGCCGCGTCGAGTGGATGAACGGCGCGAGCTGCACGTAGTAATACGGAAAGTCGCCTTGGCCCCAGAGTCCGCGCCAAGCTTCGACTTGCTTCTTGGTGAGTTCGACGTAGCCCACGCCGGCCGCGTTGATGTTGGCTTCCCCCTGATACCAGATCACTCCGCGAAAGGCGAACGGGGCCAGCGGATGAATCATCTTGTTGAACAGGCTGCCGCCGGGGAGCCAGGTTTCGATCGCCGAACCACCGACCGACGCGTTGAAAATGCCGACCGGGACGTTTAATTCCTTACGCAGCGTGCGGCCGAAGAAATACGCCAGGGCCGAGTCGCCGTCTTCGCCGTCGGCCAAGAGTTCGGCGCGTGTCGAGCCGCGCCATGTGCCGGCCGCATCGGTTTGTGGTTCATTCACTTGCCCTTTGCGGACGAAGGCTTGGGCTTTCTTGACGGTGAACTGTCGCAGCAACGGATCCTTCGCGGCCTCAAGTTCTTGCTCTTTGTTCAGGATGTTGTGCGAAAAGGTCCAGTGCATGTTCGATTGGCCCGAGGCGATCCAGACCTCGCCGAACTGCACGTCGCCGATTTCGAGCGGCGATTGTGATGCTTCACTCACCCGAATAACGTGCGGCCCGCCGGCGGGGTGCGGCGTGAGATTGACGCGCCATGTGCCGTCGGCTGCGGCTTGCGTCGTTTGTTTTTCCTTGTCAAGCGCGACGGTCACTTCCGCGCCGGGCTTCGCCGTACCCCAGATCGGCACCTCGCGATCGCGCTGCAAGACGACGCCGTTGGAAAAGAACGTCGGCAGCTTGATCTCGGCCTGGGCGGGCACGATCAGCAGCAACCAAGACGCGACGGCGAGCGGCAAGGGACGCATGACAAAATCTCTGCGGAGGGGAACGGCGGGACAATAAGTTGCGGCGGGTAGGCGTTATGATAACCAGCGAACTCCGCCGAACAACAACGTAGCCTGCGGTCGACTTCTCAGTTTGCGCCCACCTTGTCGTGACGAATTCCTTCATGCGTCTGTCGCCTGCATCCGATCTCGACGACGAAAGCTTGCAACGAGGGCGGTGCTACGGTTGCTTTCGACCGCGGGGCGATTGTTTCTGCGCGGTCATTCCGACGATTGAAAACCAGACGGAGGTGTTGATCCTGCAGCACCGCCGCGAGCGGACGCACCCGTTTAACACGGCCCGGATCGTCAGGAAGTCGCTGCAGAACGCGAGTCTGCTCGTCGACAATCTTGAGCAGTTGGCGGCCCGCCTGAGTTTGAAACCGCGGGCCGGTCTGCTGTATCCCGGCCCCGGTGCTCCGCTATTGGCGGACGTCCCCGTCGCGGAACGTCCCGAGCAGTTGGTGATTCTCGACGGCACTTGGCATCACACGAAGACGATGCTCCGTGACATCCCGGCCTTGCAGACGTTGCCTCGCTATCGGCTTGCGCCCGCGTCGCCGAGCCGTTACGGCATCCGCCGCGAACCGAGCGCGATGTTGATCTCGACGCTCGAAGCGACGATCGCCGCGCTCCGTGTGTTGGAACCGGAACTGTGCGGCTTGGAGCAACTGATGGACGCTTTCCTGTCGATGGTCGATCGCCAGTTGGCGCATCCGAAAACGGGATACGGAAGCAGAACGCGGTTACGCGCGAAACGAACGTTCAAGAATATTCCTGTGTCGCTCGTCGGGAATCTAGCGAACGTCGTCGTGGCTTATGGCGAATCGGCCTCGCGCCGATCGGACAAGGACCAGGCTCCGCGCAGGCCGGTCTCGTGGGTCGCGCAGCGGCTCGGCACGGGCGAGCGATTCAGCTGTCTGATTGAACCGCAGTTTCCATTGCAGGAATCGTTCCTGGGCCATTTAGAGTTAAGCCACGAAGACTTTTCGCAGGCCCTGTCGTTAGACGAAGCGCGGGCCGCCTGGCAAGCGTTCTTGCGTCCCGATGATTCGGTGGCGGTTTACAATCAGGCCGTCGCGCGATTGCTCACGCACCTCGGCGAGCCTTCGACTCCCTGCTTGGTGCTGAGGTCGGTCGATTTCAATGCGCAGCAGCACTACACGAGCCTCGATGAACTGCTGGCGGCGGAGGGGATCGAAGTCGCTCCCGCTCAACATGCCGGCCGCGCGGGGAAGCGGTTGGCGAACGTCACGGCCTTCGTTCGACATCTGAACGCCTTAGGGAACGAGGCGATCCGTCGCGAACTCAGCGACCCATCGTGAGCCGGCCGGCTTCGAATCAGCTCGCGATTTGATCGAAATCGAAGCGATGATTCGCCGGCCTCGCACTCTGGCCCGGTGCTTGCTCCCCTGCTCTAATCCCAGGATTGAGCCGTCACTTGCGGGAGACTTCGATGAACGACATGCGCGCGAATCTGTTATGGGCGTCGTTATTTCTGTCGGCGATCGTTGCGCCGTTGCGGGCCGAATCGCCCGCGGCTCCGATTGAATACAAGCTCGATACCGAGATCGCCTAACTACCGCCGAGCGACGATGCGAACACGGAGTACGCCCAGAAACAGTGTCGGCTCGATTTCTATCGTCCCGTCGGCGTGAAGAATTTTCCGACCGTCGTCTACTATCACGGCGGCGGACTCACCGGCGGCAGCCGTTCGATTCCCAAGGAGTTGAAAGATCGCGGCTGGGGCGTCGTCGGCGTGAGCTATCGACTCTCGCCGCAAGTTTCGCATCCGGTTTACATCGAAGACGCCGCCGCGGCCTTGGCTTGGACGTTTAAGAATGTCGCAGCCCACGGCGGCGACCCGACGAAGATCTTCGTCACCGGCATCTCGGCCGGCGGTTATCTCACGTCGATGATCGGGCTCGACAAGAGTTATCTTGCCAAGCACGACATCGACGCCAACCAGATTGCGGCCCTCATTCCCGTCACGGGTCAGATGATCACGCATCAGACGGTTCGCAAGGAACAAGGGAT
>CAMCTH010000126.1 GCA_945877965.1 Planctomicrobium piriforme
GTTCCGTCCGGTAAATCAGCCCAATTCGAGTCACTCCGACAGTCTAGCGCCAGGCGCCCAATCCAATAGACAAAACCAGTCATTTTCCTCAGCAATAACGGAAGTCTTCACTATTCCTGACTAACTTGGACTTCTGTCGGTCACGTCTACTATGAGTGAAAGTCGGGCGAATTGCACGGCTCATTTCGCGCGCCGTCTGAAATTGGCGCGTCTTCGGCGTCGCGCAGCTTGCAGTGGTTTTCCACGTCACACCGCTGCAGAGTCACACGATGTGAAACTACGCGGCATTCGGGCGCGGCGGCACGGCGGCCTCGCCCCCAGCGCCGGTGGGATTGTAGCCGCGATACTCCGCGCCGGTCACCAACCACCGGCCGTCGACTTTGCGGAGATCGACTTTGAAGTTCATCACGAAGTGCGTGTAGGGCAAGCGACCGCCGCTGTTGGCGAAGTCGACGATGCCGATGAACTCGGCCTTGGCCGACGTGCCGCTTTCGCCGATCAGGATTTTCAGATCGTTGATCTTCGCCGACTCGACGGTCAGGCTTTGCAAATCGTACTGCGCGCGATTGCGGAGTTCGATCGCACCGGGATCGATGTACTTGATGAGTTCCTGCGGTTTGTTGGATTGCACCTGTTGCCGAATCTCTTCGAGCGTCGCGGTCACCTCTTCGCGCGGTGTGACGATCAGCACATTGGCGACGACGACGGCGATCGTTGCGACCGCGGTGCCGATCAGGGCCCACAGCACCGGGCGACTGCCGGTCTTGAAGAGAATGAACGCCAACAGGGCCGCGATGAGCGTCCCCAGCACGACCGGCGGCGTCGGATTTTCGGTAAACCAAGTCATTTGAACGATGATTTCATCTAGCCTTGAGGATGGTCGGAGGCGTTGAGTTGCTGCAATCGCGGCACCAACACATCGAAGTCCGGGCCGGATCCACTAACGGCGAAATACTCGACCTCAAACTCCGCGCGATCGACGTCGGTGCAAGTTAAAAGCATGGAGTAGCTTGATCCATTTCGCGTCCAGCTATACGCCGTTCCCCAGTCTTCGCTCATTGATTCAAACTTAATTCCCATATCATCGAGGATTGCCTCGATATCGTGCGCAACGACATCCGTTTGCCAACAACAGGGATTGTCCGAATTGTCGAACTCTCGGAAATACTTGGGGTTGGAAAAAGTAAGTCGCGGTGTTGGTGCTGCGACAATAATCGACCTTCGAGAGATGACTAAGCCTGCCGTACCGACCAACATCAGCACCGTCAACAATCCTAGCAACCAGTTCAATCGCGGCGGCCGCTGAAAATCGTCTTCCAAGTACGGCTGCTCGCCGTTGGGCGAATCTTTGCTCACTTGCGCCGTCGGCACTCCGGCCGATTTAGCAGCCGACACTCGAGCGCGGGTGTCGGCCATCCGTTCGATCCGGGCTTGCCGCGCGGCATGCTTCGGACCGATCACAATCACTCCCAGCACCCCCATGCCGCCGAACAGCATCAACCAGAACCAGGGGTTCTCGGAAATGCTGGGACGCGTTGCGGGGCTGAGAGACATTTGGTGAACTCGGAACGCGGAGCTCGGGACTCGGAGCGACGGAGGGCGGTTTTATTCCCGCGTTCCGAGCTCCGAGTTCCGAGCCCGTACTTACTTCCTCGGGAACTTGCGGAACAGTTTGCCGGCGTACACGGCGGCGGGGCCGAGCACTTCTTCGATCCGCAGCAGTTGGTTGTACTTGCAGGTCCGATCGGTCCGCGACAGCGAGCCGGTCTTGATCTGGCCGCAGCCCAAGGCGACGGCCAAGTCGGCGATCGTCGAGTCTTCGGTCTCGCCGCTGCGGTGGCTGCTGATGCTGGTGTAGCCGTTGCGATGCGCGAGTTGGATCGCTGCGATCGTCTCGGTCAGCGTGCCGATCTGGTTCACCTTGATCAGAATGCTGTTCGCGCGGCCCTTGTCGATGCCTTCTTGCAGACGCTTGGTGTTGGTGACGAACAGGTCGTCGCCGACGAGTTGCGTCGTCGCTCCGAGTTTGTCGGTCAGCAGCTTCCAACCGGTCATGTCGTCTTCCGAGCAGCCGTCTTCGATGCTGACGATGGCCGGGTATTTCTTGACCCAGTCGGCCAGCATGTCGACCATCCCTTCGATCGAGAGTTCCTTGGTCTTGCCGGTCTTGCCGCCCAGCGTGTACTTCTTTTTCTTCTCATCGAAGAATTCGGTCGACGCGACGTCGAGCGCGATGCCGACTTGCGTGCCGAGCTTGTAGCCGGCTGCTTCGACCGCCTTCGAGATCATATCGAGCGCTTCGATGTCGCTCTTCAAGTCCGGGGCGAAGCCCCCCTCGTCGCCGACGGCCGTCTTGTAGCCGGCCTTCTTCAAGACCGACTTCAAAGCATGAAAAATTTCGACGCCGCAGCGGAGCGCTTCGCTGAAGCTATCGAACTGTAACGGCATGACCATGAACTCTTGGACGTCGACGCCGTTGTCGGCATGCGCGCCGCCGTTGATGATGTTCATCATCGGGGCCGGCAGCAGCGTAGCGCCCGGACCGCCGAGGTAGCGGAACAGCGGCAGATGAGCGTAGACCGAGGCGGCCTTCGCGACGGCCAGCGAGACGCCGAGGATCGCGTTCGCGCCGAGGTTCTTTTTGTTCTCGCTCTTGTCGAGTTCGAGCATCGTCAGGTCGACGGCCGGTTGATCGAGTGCGTCGCGACCGAGCAACTCCGGCAGGATCTTCTCATTCACGTTCTTGACGGCCTTGAGCACGCCTTTGCCGCCGTACTTCTTGGCGTCGCCGTCGCGCAGTTCCCATGCTTCGTGCTTTCCGGTGCTCGCACCGCTCGGCACGGCGGCGCGGCCGAACGAGCCGTCTTCCAACGTCACGTCGACTTCAATGGTCGGATTGCCGCGGCTGTCGAGAATTTGACGGGCCTGAATATCAACGATGGCGGAGGAGCTCATGGTGAGTATCGAATTCCTGAGTAAGGGGATGAAATGTTCGTAAACGGGTTCGCTTCGACCCGGTATTGTGCCGCATCGACCGCCGATTGACTATGGCCCCGCAGCGGGTATTTGCAGCCGGCATGTGCGCCTTTCTGCATTCATCCGAGCCGCGCACGTCAGTAAGCGGTCCGTCGGCAGCGTCATGTGTTTGGGCGACGGATATCGCCACTCCCACCGCTTACCAACGTGCGCGGCTCGGAAAGAGGCCGTTTGCTCAAGGGGGCAGGGGGTGGGTACCATGACGGTTTGGCTCGCTTCTTCGGTTTTCAGCTGACACGAGAACATTGCGGCATGAACGTCTCCGCTCACACGTCCGACTCTGCCGCGCGAACGACGCCGGAACCGCTGCCGGCGAACATTCGCAGCGTGCAGCCCGGCGGCGGGATGTGCTATGCCATCGAGTTGGCGTGGGGGAAGTGGCGCCGCTGGTGGCTGCAAACGTTCCGCAAAGGTTACTTGGCCGACATGGCTGAGGTCCGCGAGGGGAACGACGCGGGCGCGCCGCATCCGGTGCTCGACCCTCGCGATCTGAAGTTCTGTCGGAACCTCTGTACCGCGCGTTGGGCTCCCGAGCACGATCGCTTCGCCGGCCGCGGCGAGTGGGGGATCGCTCGCTGGGGTTGGGCCGAGTTGTGGTTGATGGCCCTGCCGATGTTGGCGCTGACCGTCGGTTTGGCGTTCACGTCGGTTTGGTATCTGGCGATCGCGACCGGCATCGTCTTCTTATGGCTCGTCTCGTTCTTTCGCGACCCGCAGCGTCGCGTGCCGACCGAGTCGGGGCTGGTCGTTTCTCCGGCCGACGGCAAGATCGCCGAGATCACGAAGTTGGAACATCACGAATTCATTGGCGGCCCGGCCGTTCGAATCGGCATCTTCTTGTCGATCTTCAACGTACACTTGAACCGCAGCCCGCTCGACGCCCGCGTCGTTCGGCTTCGTTACCATCCCGGCAAATTTCTGAACGCGCTCAATCCCGAGAGTGCGATCCTGAACGAGAATATGGTCATCGGCCTGGAAGAGAATGCCGCGCCCTATCGGAAGCTGATCGTCCGGCAGATTGCCGGTTTGTTTGCACGAAAGATCGTCTGCGATTTGAAGCCGGGGCAGGATGTGGGCCGGGGCGAGAAGTTCGGTATGATTAAGCTCGGCTCGCGGACGGAGTTGATCCTGCCCGACGAGCCGGGGCTGACGATCGCGACCCGCGTCGGCGAAAAAGTGAGCGCGGGAAGCAGCGTATTGGCGAAGTTTGTCACGTCGTAACCTCGAACTCTGAACCCCGAACCCTGAACCTCCGTCATGCACCGTTTACGCGCCGTTTCCGTGCTGCCGACGTTGTTCACGTTGGGGAACCTCATCTGCGGGTTCTTCGCGATCGTGGCGGCTTCGCGCGTCGAGGCTCCGACGTCGGCCGACATTCCGACGACCTCGGCCGTCCACGTGACGGTCTCGCCGAACTTCTTTAAGGACCTCAAAAAGGAAGACCCGGTTCACAATTGCATGCTGGCCGGCTGGTTGATCTTCCTGGCGATGATTTTCGACGCGCTCGACGGCCACGTCGCGCGATTGGCAAAAACGACGAGCGACTTCGGGGCCGAACTGGATAGCCTGTGCGACGTCGTGACGTTCGGCGTCGCGCCGGCGTTTCTGTTAGTGAAAATGTGTCCCGGCTTTACGTTTAACCATAGTCAGATGATCTGGATCATCGCGGCGGCGTATGCCTGTTGTGCGGCACTGCGCCTGGCGCGATTCAACGTCGAGACCGACGACGAAGACGATCACTTGAACTTCAGCGGACTCCCGTCGCCGGCCGCCGCCTCGGTCGTCGCGGGGTTTGCGATTCTGTTCTACACGCTCCGCCGCGAGAACAACGAGTTCATGTATGCCGCGACGATCGACGGCATCTTGCAGCAGATCGTGCCGTACTTCACGCTCATCGTCGCACTGCTGATGGTGTCGCGCGTGCCGTATCCGCACTTGATGAACCAGCTGTTCCGCGGGCAGAAAAGCTTTGCCCACGTCGTCGGCGTGTTGTTCGCGTTGGCGGCGGTGATGGTCTTCCGCGGCGTCGTGCTGCCGATCGTCTGCGTCAGCTTCGCGCTGAGCGGCCCGGTCCGCTACCTGTGGCAGGAAGTGTTTCAACATAAACCGCATGACGAACCGTTGTTCTAAAGGGGAAGGCGGAGGGCGGAAGGGGGAAGGAATGGCTCCCGGCCGTCTGCTGTCTGCCTTTCCCCCTTCCGCCTTCATCCTTCCCCCTTCGATTCATGTTCACCGGCCTCGTCGAATTCAAAGCCTCCGTCGTCTCGGTGCTCGAAGTACCGCCGGGGCGGCGGCTGCGCATCGCGGCGCAAGCGATCGCCGCCGATGCCGCGCTCGGCGATAGCATCTGCGTGAGCGGCTGTTGCTTGACCGTCGTCGCGATGGCCGACGGCGTGCTCGACTTTGAGGCCGGCCCCGAGACGCTCTCGCGAACGACGCTCGGCCAGTTGCAGGCCGGCAGCCCGGTGAACCTCGAACGCTCGCTGCGGATGAACGACAAGCTCGGCGGGCATTTGGTGACCGGGCACATCGACGCCGTCGGCGAAGTCGCGGTCCGTAACGACCTGGGAGAGTGGAGTGAGTTCTGGTTCCGCTTCCCCAAAAGTTATGCCGGACAGATTGCGGCCAAGGGCTCGATCGCCGTCGACGGCGTGAGTCTGACGGTCGTGGCCGCCGAGCCCGAACGATTTAGCGTACAACTGATTCCCCACACGCTCGCCGTCACGACGCTCGGCGCTCTCCGCGCCGGAAGCGCCGTGAATTTAGAAACCGACTTGCTCGCCAAGTACGTCGAACGACAACTGGCGTTTCGACCCAACGCTTAGCCGGGTCGTCCACGACCCGGTGCATCGCCGCGAGGACGCGGCGGCTAAGCGATGCAGAACATTTCCGATAAAGGATTGCCCGCCTTGCCCAACGATACCGACCCGCAAAGTCCCCCCGCTCCCGTCACGTTCGAGCAATCGCTCGCGCGGTTGGAGCAGATTGTGCAGCAGTTGGAAAACGGCCGCGTCGATCTCGATGCCGCTCTGACCGGCTACGAGGAGGGGATCCGCCTGCTGCGGCAGTGTCATACGCTGCTCGAACGGGCCGAGCGGAAGATCGAGCTGCTCAGCGGCGTCGACGCCGACGGGAAGCCGGTAACCGCCCCGTTTGACGACCGTTCGACGATTTCTTTGGCCGAAAACGGACCGGCTCGGTCGCGGCGACGTAGTACGAAGAAGCCGGGCTCCGGCGAAACGACGGTCGAAACGCCCACCGAAGCCCCCGCGGGGGAAGTGGACGAGTCGGGCAAGCTGTTTTAGAATACATAATAGCCCGTCGAACTGAGGGGGCCGCCTCTCCGTTGATAGGCGACCGCATTGCCCGCCCGGCTTATGCGGCCGACGCCGACGACTTTTTAAACGACCACGCGAACACGTCCCGCGTCGACCCTAACGACATAGCGAATGGTTCAAGCCTCGCCGACGACGTTTTCTGACTTCGCCGTAACTTGGCGTCCGCGGATCGACACGGCTCTGGCCGAGGCGGTCCGGTTCGACGCTGGGTGTTCGCCGCGACTCCGCGAAGCGATCGAATATAGTCTGCTCGCGCCGGGCAAGCGTTTGCGTCCGCTGCTCGCGCTGGCGGCGTGTCGCGCCTGCGGCGGCAACGTCGAAGCCGCGCTGCCGGCCGCCTGTGCGGTCGAGATGATTCACTGCTACTCGCTCATTCACGACGATCTGCCGGCGATGGACGACGACGATCTCCGTCGCGGTCGGCCGACGAACCATAAGGTCTTCGGCGAAGGGCTGGCCGTGCTGGCCGGCGACGCGCTGCTGACCGCGGCGTTTGAAGTCCTGGCGACGCAGATCGATTCGCCCGAGACGGCCGTTCGCTGCACGGCGGAGTTGGCCGTCGCCGCGGGGGCCGCGCGACTCATCGGCGGACAAGCCGACGACCTGGCCGAAGAAGGCAAGGTCCCCGAGGCCGCGCCGCCGGCGAATCGCACGAACGCACAAGCGCTCGCGCAGCTCGAAGCCATTCACCGCCGCAAGACCGGCGCGATGCTGCTTGTGTCGCTCCGCTTAGGCGGGCACGCCGCCGGCGCGAGCGACGAACAACTCGCAGCCCTCGACGCCTACGGCGAGCGGTTGGGGCTGACGTTTCAAATCATGGACGACCTGCTCGACGTGAGCGGGTCGCAAGAGTCGATGGGCAAGCGCGTGGGCAAAGATGCTGCCCGCGGCAAGTTGACGTTCCCCGGTCTGCTCGGACTCGAAGAGAGTCGGCAGCGCGCGACGGTCCTGACGGCCGAAGCGATCGCCTCGCTGGCTCCGCTCGGTTCCGAAGTCGAGGTGCTGGAAGACCTCGCCCGGTACGTGGTTGAAAGGAATCATTGAGATGACGGACATCCCGAATCGCTCGGTCGCGCCAGGCAGCGCGGCCCCGTTGCTGCCGCAGATCGAGTCTCCCGCAGATCTCCGTCCGCTCTCGCTCACGCAGTTGGAGCAAGTGGCGGGCGAGCTACGCGAAGCCCTGTGCAACGTCGTGGCCGACCGCACGGCGCACTTTGCGTCGAACCTCGGCGTCGTCGAACTGTGCCTCGCGCTGCACACGACGTTCGACTTCCGCACCGACCGGCTCATTTGGGACACCGGCCACCAAATCTATCCGCACAAACTCATCACCGGCCGCTATCGCGAGTTCAGCACCATCCGCACTCGCGGCGGTCTGATGGGCTACCCGAACCCGGCCGAGAGCGACTACGACCTGTTCATGACGGGCCATGCCGGCAGCAGCGTCAGCACCGTGCTCGGCCTGAAGAGCGGCGACTCGCTGATCCCCGCACAAGCCGATCGTCACGCGGTCGCGGTCATCGGCGACGGCGCGTTCCCGTCGGGGATCGTCTTCGAGGCGCTCAACAATGCCGCGGCCTTGAAGAAGCCGATGATCGTCGTGCTGAACGACAACAAGATGTCGATCTGCCCCCGCGTCGGCGGCGTGGCCGACTACTTCGATCGGCTGCGGATGAACCCGCTTTACGTCGGTCTGAAGACCGAGGTTGCCAAGGCCTTGGGGAAGGTGCCGCTCGTCGGCGAGAGCGTCGCCGGAATGTTGGTCAACACGAAGAACGCGATCAAGAGCGGTCTGCACGGCGGCATGTTCTTCGAAGAACTCGGCATCCGCTACGTCGGCCCGATCGACGGCCACAACCTCGGCCTGCTCAAGCATTACTTGGAACTCGCGAAGCAATCGGAAGGCCCGGTACTGTTGCACATCGTGACGCAAAAGGGACACGGCTTCGGCCCGGCCGAAGAAGACCCGGTGACGTTCCACACGCCGGCTCCGTTTCAGCGCGACTGTCAGAAGGTCGTCGCGATCAAGAAGAGCGGCAGCCGCGCCTATACGAACGTCGCAAGCGCGGCGATCCACGATCAGTTGAGCAAGAACGAGCGTGTGACGGTGCTGACCGCCGCGATGTGCCAAGGGACGAACCTCGAGCGCGTTCGCGACGATTTTCCCACGCGGTTCTTCGACGTCGGTATCTGCGAGTCGCACGCCGTGGCATTTGCCGCCGGCCAAGCGAAGGCCGGCATGCGACCGATCGTCGACATCTACAGCACGTTTCTGCAACGGAGCTTCGATCAGATCTTCCAGGAAGTGTCGCTGCAAAACTTGCCGGTCACGTTTCTGCTCGACCGCGGCGGCCTGACCGGCCCCGACGGTCCGACGCATCACGGCGTGTTCGACATCGGCTACCTGCGGATGTTCCCGAACATGGCGGTGATGGCGCCGGGCGACGAACGCGATCTGCCGGCGATGCTCGATTGGTCGTTGCAGCACGACGGCCCGACGTCGATCCGCTATCCGAAAGCGCCGGCCGAGACGATTGATCGTCCCGTAGCGCCGATCGAGTTGGGGAAGGCTGAGGTCCTCGAATGGGGTGCCGACGGTCTGATCGTCTGTTGCGGCACGCTGCTTTCGAACTGCGTGAAGGCGGCGGCCGAACTGCGGGCTGAGGGGCTCGACATCGGCGTCGTCAATGCTCGCTTCATCAAGCCGCTCGATACCGAAACGATTCTCCGCGGCGTCGCCGACGCGCCGTTCGTGCTAACGATCGAAGAGGGTCAGTTGCAAACCGGGTTCGGCAGCGCCGTCCTCGAAGCGGCCAACGAAGCCGGACTCTCGACGGCGAACGTGCATCGCTTGGGCTTGCCCGACAGCTACGTCGAACACGGCGAGCGGGGCGAATTGCTGGCGAATCTCGGCCTCGATGCGGCCAGCATCGCCCGCAAGTGTCGCGAGTTGGCGGAACGTCACGACGCCGACCCCGTGGCCGTCCGCCCGACGGCGAAAGCGGCCACCGGCCGTTCGCGAGTTTAGTTTTGCACGCGGACTCGGGGACGAAAGCGGAGTCGGACATGCACGATGCCGCCTCTTCCTATCGGCCGGTTCGCGTCGCCGGGCACGATTGGCGGATCTTCGTCGAGAGCGCGCCGTTCATTCAGTCGCTCGTCGCCGACATTCGCACGGCAAAGCAACGCGCCTGGGTCGAGGCTTATTCGTTCGCCGACGATGCGGCGGGCCGCGCGGTGAGCGAGGCCTTGCGCGAACGGGCCGCCGCGGGGATTGAGTGCCGCGTGCTTTACGATGCGGCCGGCAGTTACGAGACGCCGCCGGCGTTCTTCGACGAGTTGCGGAAGGCCGGCATCGAGGTGACGGCCTTTCGTCCGCTCGACGGTTGGTGGTGGAAGCTCTGGCTCTGGGGGAAATTCCAACGCCGCGATCATCGCAAGCTCTCGATCATCGACGACCGCGTCGGCTACTTCGGCGGCATGAACATCGTCGATCAAGGGGGCTCGCTCGTAATCGGGACGAAGCACGAAGAGCACGAGGCGGGGC
>CAMCTH010000127.1 GCA_945877965.1 Planctomicrobium piriforme
CAGCCAATTCCTGTGCTCACAAGCGTCCGCAAACGCCTTTCGTTTTACGGCCCCGCGCGCCGCAAACTTCTTTCAGTATCCAGCCACTCTCGCGGCCTAACTTCTGTCGGGCACGTCATTCTTCGCAAAAAGGGACCTCATTCCCTGTCGCCCCGCGATTCGCTAAACTAGCCGCTTTGAACCAGTTAGGCGTGAACCGCCTCCCCGCGAATCAACTCGTCGAGAAGGACCGTCCGCATGTCGTCTTCGGCTCGTTTGCATGATCCGTTCGGTGCCCGCGATACGTTCAACTCCGCTTCCGGCAAGATCGGGCTCTATCGGCTCTCGAAGCTCGAAGAACTCGGCCTCTGCAAGCTGGCGGAGCTTCCCTATTCGATCCGGATCTTGCTCGAAGCGGTCCTCCGCAATTGCGACGGCTACGAAGTGACCGAGGACGATGTGAAGGGCTTGGCTGGCTGGAAGGCCGACAAAGCGGTCGACGTCGAAATCCCGTTCAAGCCGGCCCGCGTCGTGCTGCAAGACTTCACCGGCGTGCCGTGCGTCGTCGACTTAGCGCACATGCGGAGCGCCATGCAACGCCTCGGCGGCAATCCGAAGAAGATCAACCCGCTCATTCCGGTCGACCTCGTCGTCGATCACTCTGTTCAAGTCGACAAGTTCGCACAAGACGCCGCCCTCGAAGAGAACGAAGAGCTCGAATTCTCGCGCAACGGCGAGCGTTACGAGTTTCTTCGCTGGGGCCAAAAGGCGTTTAATAACTTCCGCGTCGTCCCGCCGGGACTTGGCATCGTTCACCAGATCAATCTCGAATACTTGGCCAAGTGTGTCTTCGTCCGCGACGACGGCAAGGGCCCGGTCGCGTTGCCCGACACGCTCGTCGGCACCGACAGCCACACGACGATGATCAACGGCCTGGGCGTGCTCGGCTGGGGCGTCGGCGGTATCGAGGCCGAGGCCAACATGCTCGGCCAACCGCTGTTCATGCTCATGCCCGAAGTCGTCGGCATGCAGTTGACCGGTGAATTGGCCGCGGGGGCGACGGCGACCGACTTGGTGCTGACCGTGACGCAGATTCTCCGCAAAGAAGGGGTCGTCAATAAGTTCGTCGAGTTCTGCGGGCCGGGCGTTTCGAAGATGAAGCTCGCCGACCGCGCGACTATTGCCAATATGGCGCCCGAGTACGGCGCCACGATGGGCTTCTTCCCGATCGACGACGAGACGCTGCATTTCCTCCGCCGCACGGGCCGCACGGAAAAAGAGATCGACCTCGTCGAGCGGTACATGAAGGAACAAGGTTTGTTCCGGACCGATGCGACGCCGGTGCCGAAGTTCACCAAGATGCTGACGCTCGACCTGAGCACGATCGAGCCGAGCCTGGCCGGCCCGAAGCGTCCGCAAGATCGCGTGGCGCTGAAGAACGTGAAGAGCGAGTTCCGTTCTTCGCTGAAGACGCCGCTCGACAAGCGGGGCTTCGCCTTGGACGAAGCCGCGATCGCGCGGACCGGCAAGGTCGTTTACAACGGCCACTCGGACGACGTGACGCACGGCGCCGTCGTCATCGCGGCGATCACCAGTTGCACGAACACCAGCAACCCGTCGGTCATGCTCGGAGCCGGTCTGCTGGCGAAGAAGGCGGTCGCCAAGGGGCTGACCGTTAAGGAATACGTGAAGACGAGCTTGGCTCCCGGATCGCGCGTCGTTGCCGATTACCTTGAGAAGGCCGGCGTGATGGACGATCTTAAGGCGCTTGGCTTTCACATCGTCGGCTACGGCTGCACGACGTGCATCGGCAACAGCGGTCCCCTGCCGGATCATGTCGCCAAAGCGGTGACGGACGGCAACCTCGTCGCCTCGGCCGTGTTGAGCGGTAACCGGAATTTCGAAGGCCGCGTTAATCCGCACGTGAAGGCCAACTACTTGGCCAGCCCGCCGCTGGTCGTCGCCTATGCGTTGGCCGGCTCGACCGATATCGACCTGACGACCGAACCGCTCGGCAACGGAAAAGACGGCACGCCGGTTTATCTGAAAGACATTTGGCCGACGCAACAAGAAGTCGCCGAGACGGTCGAGCGTTGCGTGCTGCCCGAGATGTTCAACGATCGTTACTCGGACGTCTTCAACGCTAACCCACGCTGGAACGCCATCAAGATCACCGAGAGCGATCTCTTCTCCTGGTCCGAAGCGAGCACCTACATCCAAGAGCCGCCGTTCCTCATCGACCTGCCGAAGACGCCGGCTCCGATCAAGCCGATTCGCGGCGCGCGGGCGTTGGCCGTGCTGGCCGACTCGGTGACGACGGATCACATCTCGCCGGCCGGCAACATTGCCAAGAGCAGCCCGGCCGGGCGATTCTTGGGCGAAAAGGGAGTCGAGCCGGTCGACTACAACAGCTACGGCGCTCGTCGCGGCAACGATCGCGTGATGACGCGCGGGACGTTCGCCAACATCCGCATCCGCAATCACATGGTCCCGGGCGTCGAAGGGGGCGTGACGCGCCACCTGCCGAGCGGCGAGCAACTGTCGATCTACGATGCGGCCATGAAGTACAAGGCCGAAGGGGTGCCGCTCGTAATTCTCGCCGGGGCTGAATACGGCACGGGTAGCAGTCGCGACTGGGCCGCCAAGGGGACGATGCTGCTCGGCGTGCGAGCCGTCATCACGACGAGCTTCGAACGGATTCACCGCAGCAACTTGGTCGGCATGGGCATTCTGCCCCTAGAATTCACCAACGGCCAGACGTGGCAATCGGTCGGCCTGACCGGCGAAGAGACGTTCGACTTCCCGGGACTCGGCGACGACGTGAAGCCGCGCAGCCTGCTGACCGTCACCGCGACTTCGCCGTCGGGCAAGGTCACGACGTTCGAGACCCGCGTGCGGATCGATTCGCTCGTCGAGTGCGACTACTACCGCAACGGCGGCATTTTGCAGACCGTGCTCCGCAAACTGCTGGCGAGCGGTTAAAGCAGTCTCTAGGAAAAGCACAACGAGCGGCGGGGTTCAGCCCCGCCGTTTTGTTGCGCAGGCGGTAGGACCAAACACGCCGCTTAAGAGTACGCGATTACGCATCCAACGTGAACCCGCCTTGATAGGCGGCGGAGTCGGCGGCGGCAAACAGATGCGACGGCGGCGGGGCGACGCGCGCCGTGTTCGCTTCGCAAACCTGTCGCCACGTTTCCAATTCGATTTCGAGCACCCGAGCGGCATCGCGCACCGGTTGAATCTCGGCCGAAAGGTGAGCCTCCGTCAGACGGCGGATCACAAAGGCGTAAATCGCGGCGCTCTGCTCGACCAGTTTCGGATCGACGTCTTTGCGCATCGCACCGACGATCTCCGACAAGATCGATTCGGCATGCGACAACTCGACGTTCGCGCGCATCGAATCGCCGGCTTCGAGCCGTTCTTCCGCGCGACGGACCGACTTCAGCGCCCCGTCGATCAGCATCCATTGCAGCTTCGCAGGCGAAGCGGTTAGCACGCGGCTTTCGAGATAGGTACGTCCCGGATCGTTCATCGATGTTTCCTACTAAAGGGCGCGGACGTCGTTATCAATTGGAAAGGGCCGCCGATGCCAACCCGGCGAGTTGCGTCAGCGAACTTTGTTGCGATTGCACTTGGCTCAAGGTCTTCTCGAGTACGGCGAACTGCGTTTGCAGCTGAATTTGCTTCCGCTCCAGTCGTAGGGTCATTTCATCGATTCGCGATTGCAGAGATTGCCCCTGCGAATCGAGCGAATCGATGCGATGAAAGAGACTGCCGGTCGCCGTATCGGTAAAGGAACTAATCGACTTCTTGAGGACGGTTGCCGCACCGGAAGTTGCGTCGCCGAAAAAGTTGCGCACCGCCGCAGGGTCGGCGGCGATCGCAGCCCGCAGCTTATCCTCGTCGATCGCGATTGCCCCGCCTTTGATCGTCAGGCCGAGTTGGGCGAAGTTTCGCACCGCGTTACCGCCGGGACCGTAACTTCGGCCCATCAACGTAAATAACGTCGATTGCAACTGCGTCGCGAGACCGTCGCCTTGCAGCAGTCCGCGCGTCGTCGTCGTCACGTCGAACGTAGTTTGCTTGGCGATCGACGACACGACGCTGTTGAAACCCGTCACGAATAGATTTACCGCCGAAACGAGCGAATCCGGGTTATCGCCAACAGTCACGCTAATCGTCGACGTCGACGTGCCTGAAAGCGAAATCGACAACCCTTCGACGGTCGCGCCGAAATTGTTCGTCGACGAAGCGAACAGGACCGGTTTGGCGCCGCTGCCGGTTAATTCCACCACGGCGTCGCGGGCCTGTTGTGATTGCGTCAAGTTAAGGCTCGTCGTGCCGGAGTCGATCAACAGCCGGCCGTTCTCGCCGCTTTGGTTTGAACTGAGCAAAAGCTTGAACGGGTTCGTGCCGCCGGTGTTGAAGATCGAACTCGTCAGCGGGACGCCGGCTTGCTTGAACTTCACGACGGCGTCGACCAAGGTATCGTCGGCATCGAGATCGACCGTGTACGTGTTGGCTCCGTTGATCGTGGTAGCACCGGTCCCCTTGATACGCAGGGCCGAGGCGGTCGTGCCGCCGCTCAGGTCTTCGATAGACAGCGAACCGGAACCGCCGGAAGTATCGGTGATCAAGATCCCATCGCCGTCGGCATTGATTTCGGCCGTCACTCCGACCGAGGCGGCGTTGATCGACGCCATGACGTCGCCGATCGATTGAAAACTGCTTCCCGACAGGGTGATGACCGTCGAGGCGCCGGCTTTGTCGGTAATTTTGAACGAGCCGAGCGGCACGCCCTGGCCGCCGTTCAAACGCGTGAGCAACGTGCTTTCATCCACATAGCGACGATGCAAGTCGCCGGATTGCACGGTCGTCAGCGCCGTATCGGCGACGAGATTCAGATTCGCGGCCGTCGTACCGCCACCGAGGTCGGCCACGATTAGATTCGAAGTCGTTGAACCGGTGGTGTCAGTCAGCGTGACGCCGTGGTTCTGCGCGTTGATCGAAGCCCGGACGCCCAGCCCCGCGCCGTTAATCGCCTGCACGACGTCGCTCAGACTCGAAGCGGAGGTCAGATCGACGGTCGCCGTGGCGCCGCTGCGATCGGTTATCTGCACTTGCCCCGACGTCGCGATGCCTTGTCCGCCGCGGAGATTGCTTAGCAGCACCGAATCGAGTCCCGCCAGCACGCGCCCGCCGGTCAACACGCCGCCCGCCTGTTCGTTACCCAGAATGCCGAGATCGCGGGCGGCTTTGCTGCCGTTGAGCGCCGTGACGGCCAACGTCCCACCGCCTCCGGAGGAGTCTGTGAGGACGATGTTGTCGCCCGAGATCGAAGCGACAAGCGTTCCGGCGTTCTGCATATCGGAGTTGATCGCCGTCAGCACGTCGTTGATCGTTTTGGCGGTGCCGAGATTGACGTCGATGGTAGCGCCGTCTTTAAGCGTAATCCGCAGGTCGTCGAGCGTCCCTTGTCGGCGCACGCCGAGACCGTCGTTCAAGTGCGACAATTGCAGATCGCCGCCGAGGCGGATGATATCGGAGCCCGTCTTAACATCGGCGGCCACAAAACCGAGCAAGCCTAAATCGGCGGCCGTCGTTCCGGCTCCGACCTCTTGCACGGCGAGGTTCGCCGTCGTCGCGCCGGTCCGATCGGTCAGCACGATGGCGTCGCCGACGACGGCGGCGGTCACGGCGACGGTGCCGTTATCGTTGATCGCTTTGAGCACGTCGTTGATCGAGCGCGCGCCGGTCAGATCGACGGTCGTGCTGAGGCCGCTCCGGTCGACGACCCGGATCTTGCCGCTAGCGACTCCTGCGCCGCCGTTGAGGGCATCGAGCGGCGTGTCGTTGGTGACGAATCCGCCGCGTTTGACCGTGACGGTTCCGGCCCCGGCGAGTGAGTTGTTCGCAGCGAAACCGGACGACGTGAAGCGTTGCGCCTGCGCCTGTTGCAAGGCGCGAAAGTTGTAGGTGCCGGAAACGGCCGACGTATTGGCCGAGGCCTTCAGCACCGACTCGTTCGTGCTCGAAGCTTGTCGGGCGTTAAGGACGCTCGACTGACCGAACTGATTGACCGACAGCGACAGCGATAGCAACGTCGCAGACAACCCGGTGTACGAGGCCTGTATCGACTGCTGCTTTTTCAATTGCTCCGAGAGTAAATCAACCGGACGCTTCTCGAGCTGCATCAGGCTATCAATGATCGATTGATAGTCGAGTCCGCTGACGAGACCGGTACCGGTAGTAATTCGGCCCATGCCGCACGACTTTCAACAGAGCTTCTGCACGGAACTCGTCACGCACCGCCGTCATTGCCGGCAGGCAAACTTTATCGCCTCGTCAAACCTTATCGTCCAAATAGTGCTCCGGGCATAAAAAACGCTAGGCGAGGGGAATCCCCTCGCCTAGCGAGAATCAATCGTCGGTTCCGCTTCAACTTAACGTTGGAGCAGCGACAGCACGTTCTGCGGGCTTTGGTTTGCCAAGGCCAGCACGCTCGTACCGGCCTGCACCAGAATCTGCGACCGCGTGAGGGCGGCCGTTTCGACGGCGAAGTCGGCATCGCGGATGCTGCTTTCCGCACTGGTCACTTGTTCCAGCGAGGTCTGCAAGCTGCGGATGTTACTGTCGATGGCGTTCTTCTGAATGGCACCGAGCTTACCGCGGAGGGTCGCGACCTGACTGATCGCTTGCTCGATGATCTTCGAAGCATCTTCCAGGTTCGCCTTATCGAGCGAATCGGTTCCGCCGCTCTTCAGGGCCGACAAGCCCTTGTTACCGGTCGACGAGTAGTCGCGGCCGAGGGTCGCCAAGTCGAGCGACGTGATATTCACGTTGATCTGGTTGGAGAAGTTGACCGTGGGGCCGATTTGGAACAAGGCACCGCCCGTGACGTCGAAGTTGCTGCCGACGCTGGGGTTCGAGCCCGCAACGGTGGCAGTCAGCGTGTCGGCGTTGTTGAATACATCGTCGTCGGTGCCGTTGGTCGAACCGGTCGATGTGATGCCGACTGTTCCTCCCGAACCGGCTGTAGTGGCCGACAGGACGATGTTATTGCCGGTGCCGACTGCAGCTTGAACACCCGAGGTCGTGCTCGTCGCATTGACGAGGTCGACCAGGTATTTGCTGTCGTTCTTCAAAGCGGCGACGTTGACGCCCGAGATTGTGGTCGACACGGCGACGCCGTTGACGGTGCCCGTCAATTGGAAGTCGATCGTCGAGACGCCGGTACCGGTGAGGCTATCGATACCGCCCGCACCCGCCGTAGTCTTTTGGATCGTCGTCGTAGCGCGAACCGCCGGAGTCAGCGTCGGGTCGAGCACGCCTTCCAAGCTGATGGCGTCGTCGGTGTAGCTGAAGCGTTCACCGTCGGCCGTGAAGGTGCTGCCCCCCTTGGCGTGGCTGATCGTGCCGGTCGCATCGATGCCGTCGACGGTCACTCGCGCGGTCGTCGAGTTAACCAAAGTGATGTCGGCCGAGTTCGAAGCGGCCAAAGCGTTCACGGTGACGATACCGTCCGTGCCGTACTTCGACGCGGTCAAAGTCACGTCGGTGCCGAACCCGCCGCCCGAAGCGGTGAGGCCGGTTTGCGTCGTGACCGCGTTAATCGCGTTACGGAGAACGGTCGAGTCGTTGATCACGGCGTCGTTGTTGACGGTGATCACCGCACGGCCGAGGTCGCCGATGAGCTCCAAGGTCGTCGAGTTCGACGTGCCGTTGATGCCCGCCGACGTGCTCTTCGTGTTGGCGCTGTTGATCACGTTCTGATCGCCGCCGGCCGTCGCGACCGTGATGCCGGCCAACGAAGTGCTGCCGACGCCTTGCGAAGTCAACTCGACGTTATGAGTCGTCGCGTTGACCGACGCAATGATGCCGGTCGAGTCGGTGCGAGTGTTGATCAAGTCGGCGAAGGCTTGCAGGCCCGCGTCGGTGGTTCGATCGTTGTTGATGATGACGTCGTTACCCGTCAGGCCGCCGGCGGCGAGAGCGGCGGTCGAGATGACGGCCGAGCCCTTGTTGCCGGTGATCGTGAACTCGGTGGTCTTGGTCGCCAACAAACCGTTCGTGCCAGCCGTGACGGCTGAGCCCGTGATGGCGGCATTGAATTCGGTCACGTCGGTATCACCCACCACTTGCGAACCGGTGGTCACGCCTGTGGTGAATGCCGTAACGTCGGTACCGCCCGTACCGGCGTAGTTACCGATGGTGATCGTACCCGGACCGGCAACGCCGTTCGTGAGGACGATGTCGGCACCCGCACCGCCGGCCGAAGAGGCCGTGACACCGGCCGTTCCGACCGCATTATTAATCGCATCGACCAGGGCATCGCTATCGGCTTTCAGGTCAGCGGTCAATACGCTGACGCTGGTCGTACCTGCGGCCGTCGTGATGTCGAACGTAATCGTTTCCGCGGCGTCGCCGTCCAAAGCCGTGAAGCCCGAGCCTTCAATCGTGCGAACGGTCTCTTGACCGCCGGTGCTGGCCGTGGCATTGAGCGTGGCCGTCGTGCCGCTGGTGCCGACGAGAGTCGACGTGAGCGTCAAGTCGCCGCCCGCACCCGTGCCCGATGCGAAGACGCCGGTCTGCGCCGAAACGGCGTTGATGGCAGCGGTCAGGACGGACGTGTCGGCCTTGAAAGCCGCAACGTTGACCGTAAGCGACTGCGTGCCGAGGTTACCCGTCACGTCGAAGGTAACGGTTTCCGCCGAGACACCGGCCAAGTCGGCAAGGCCGGTCGCACCGCCTTCGATCACGCGAGTGTAGCGCGTCGAACCGGTCGAGAGCGAAGCCAAGCTCGACGTGGCGTCGGCCAAGCTGAAGTCGTTCGAGACGAGCGTCGTCTTCGTCGACGTCGACGTGCCGCGCGAGAGGTCGAGCAAGCTGTTCGAGGCGCCGGTGTTGTAGTCGGTGCCTTTCAGCGTGACGCTCTTCTTCGTGGCTTGTTGCGTCACCGTGAGGCTGACGTCGTTGTTGGCCGACGGCGTGTGCAGCGTTGGGTCGAACGAGTTGATCGTGATGTCGGTCGGGCTGTTGAAGGCGCCGAGCGTACCGGACACGCTGAAGCTCTTCGTACCGTTGAGCAGCTTTTGGCCGCCGAACACGGTCGTTTGAGCAATACGCGTGATGGCGTCCAAGGCGTTGTCGACCTGGACCTGGTTAGCGGCGATTTCTTCCGACGAGATGGCGCCCTTGTTGGCCGACGATTGGACGAGCGTCCGAACGTCGTTGAGCAGCGAGCTCACTTCTCCCAAGGCGGCGTCGGACGTGGCAATAATGTTGCCTGCCCGTTCGCTGTTCTTGATCGATTGCCCGAGCGAGGCAATTTCGGAACGGAGTTGTTCGCTCGCGATCAAACCTGCCGGATCGTCCTTGCCGGTGTTGATCCGCAAACCGGTCGAGAGGCGGCTCAATGCCGTCCCCAACGCGTCGTTCGACTTCCGCAAACTGTTTTGCGCGGTCAGCGAACTGATGTTCGTGTTAATACGGGTCATTAAAGACACCCCTCACAAAAAAAGGACTTGAATCCAAGCAGATTCGGAATTCTGTGTATCTACGTCCGCGTCGACTTGATGGCGGTTCGCGACCTTGACCTCTCGCAGTCGCAGCCCGCCGTTTAAACTCACACGTTAGGACGCGATCTGCAGGTCACACGACACCGGTCGACCCGATGCGATGTGTCCGGCAGACACGCGTTTCTCAGTTACAATAGGTCGTGATTTAATCCACGCTATTTTTCTTTTTTTGTCGGAAGCTCCCCGTTCGGCAGAACCGACACAACCCGCGCGGTTTAAACCGTCGGTGAAGATGCCGCCGTCGCTACTTTCCGGCATTTAGCGAGGAAATGCCGCAACTGGGAAAGCGCAGCGGCGAACGGCGGATTGCAACCCGAATTCCAGAAAGGGG
>CAMCTH010000128.1 GCA_945877965.1 Planctomicrobium piriforme
ACTTTTCGAGCGCCGCCATCTGGACGGGCGTCGCACGATCGTCGAGCAGGATGACCGAGCGATTCAATTCGTTGCGCACTTTGATGCCGACGCCGAAGCCGAGCGTATCGACCGATCGCACCGCGACGACAACCTTCAAGCCGCTCAGATCAACTCCGGCAAACTCGCCGGCATCGATGCTCCAAGCCATCAGCGCTTGATGACCGGTGAGGCCTATCTCGGCGTTGGCAAAACAAGGACCGGTGTAGACGTCGCAGCTGCGCGACTCCAGATAGTCCCCTTGAATCTGCGCCGCCGACGCAGCGGTCGCGGCACAGGCAACGATGACGAAAGCACAAAATCCACGAAGCGACGAACCGACCATAAAAGCATCTCCCTCAAACGACGAAACGAAGCGGGATCGAAAAGGTCGCTAACCCACCCTCTAGTTTAGCGACCGTCGCGCGGGGGTGAAATGGATTTCGACCGCAACGTCGCACGGGGCGAGCATGCCGGCAGACGAAAACGGCTGCGCACCCCTTAACTTAGCCAATACCAGACCGCGCCGCCGATCAGCAACACGGCCAGTCCGACACCGCCGCCGATCAGGACACGGCGGTCGAACGTAAACTTCGGCTTCGACGCTCCGGCCGACGTTGCGGTCGGGCGTGCCGCCGGCTTGCGGGCGACGCTGATCGCCGGGGCGGCCGTATTGATCGCGAAGCCGCCGAACGCCGGGGTCTCCGTCGCGGGAGCGGCTGCGACCGTCGGCAAATTCGTGAAACTCACGTCGTCGACCGCCTCGACCGTCGCCATTTCTTCTTCAATGACTTCGGCCTCTTCGACTTCGGCCGCCTCGGCAACCGCAGGCGTCGGTTCCGGTTCCCCTTTCAAGGCTCGTTCCAACGCGGCGCAAACCTCGGTCATCGTCGCGTAACGATCGCTCGGTTGCTTCGCCACCATCTTGGCAAAGACCGCCGCCAACTGCGGACTCACTCCCTTGCGTTCCTGATCGAGGGCCGGAATCGCCCCGGTCCGATGCTGCATGATCCGATCGACGACCCCCTTGCCGTCATAGAGCTTGCGCCCCGTCAGCAAGAACCAAAGCGTGCAACCCAAGCTGTATTCGTCGCTCCGGGCATCGGCATGGCGAGTGTCGACCACTTGCTCCGGGCTCATGTAGTCGATCGTCCCCATCACTTGCTGCGTGCCGGTCAGTCCATCGCCGGTCGCTTCGTCGGGATCCTCGAAACGAACCAAGCCGAGGTCGAGAATCCGCACGTTCCCTTGGCGATCACAGAGCAAGTTCCCCGGCTTCATGTCGCGATGGATGAGCCCTTGCGCGTGGACGTATTCCAAACCGCGCGCCGCTTGCAACGTGCAACGGGTAGCGAGTTCGACGTCGAGCGGGCCTTGCGATTTGACGCGCGACGCCAAATCTTCCCCCTCGACGAACTCCATCACCAAGAAGTGCTGGCCGTTGAACTCGCCGGCATCGAATGCGCGGACGATGTTCGGGTGCGTGAGCCGCGCGGTCGCTTGCATCTCGCGATAGAACCGCTTCACCGCCTTTTCGTTTTGCGAAAGCGCCGAGGCGAGGACTTTGATCGCCACGGTTCGGCCGTTTGTTTTGTGCTTCGCCTTGAAGACCGTTCCGGACGCGCCGACCCCCAACTGCGAGATCAGCAAATAGCTGCCGAACGTTAACGACGCCGGCTTGCCTTGCAGCAAGACCTGCGATTGATAGTCGCTCAGCTTCCCTTGCTCGCGCCACAGCTTGGCGAAGGTGTCCGCATCACGCGGTCGCTCGGCCGCAGGGAGCGCCGTCCACCAGGCGCGCAACTCGTCCCCCGTCGCTAAGCCTGCCGCGACTAAACTCTTGCCGAACTGTTCAATGGTGAGTGCCATGGCGAATGATTGTAATTACTGCGGGGGGATAAAACGACCATTACTCCTCCGGCTGCGTCGCTATAATTCGACCATGGAATCGCCCCGCCCGACGAGCCGCCGACATTTCATCACCGGAAGAACGGCCGCGTCGGAACTCCACGACCTGACGGGCCGCGCCAGCGGCGATCCGACGTCCGAAACGTCGCTGTTTGAAGCCGCCGCCGGGAGCGAGCCGCCCTACTTAGTTCGCTACGGTCGCCAGGCGAAGGCGAGCGATTTCCAACTCCATCTCGTCGCCGGCCGCGACCCGCACGGTCCGGAGGCGGCCTTGGCGGCCCTCGACGTCGTCGACGAGATCGAGACGCAGCTGACCGTCTATCGCGAGACGAGCGAGGTCCTCGAAATCAACCGTCGGGCGGCACTCGAGCCGGTTCCCGTCGAGCCGCGTCTGTTCGAACTGCTTCGTCGCTCACTCGAACTGTCGCGCGCCACCGGCGGCGCGTACGACATCACGTCGGGCCCGCTCTCGCGCGTGTGGGGATTCACGCGTCGGCAAGGGCGCGTTCCCGACGAGGCGGAACGAACCGCGGCGCTCGGCTTCGTCGGCTACGAGCGCGTCGAACTCGACGCCGCCGCGCAGACCGTTCGCTTCACGCAGCCCGGCGTCGAGATCAATTTGAACAGCGTCGGCAAAGGCTACGCACTCGATCGGGCTGCCGAAGTGTTGCGCGATTTCCAAGTCCACGATTTTCTGTGGCACGGCGGGCAGAGCAGCGTGCTGACCGGCGGGGCACCGCAACGTCGGGCCGATGGCGAGCCGGCCGGCGCGTGGGTCGTCGGCGTCGGGCATCCATTGCGGCCCGAGCGTCGGTTGGCCGAGGTGATCGTCGGCGATCGGGCCGTCGGCACGTCGGGGGCCGGCTTTCAATTCTTTCGCCATGAAGGGAAGCGCTACGGACATATTCTCGACCCGCGGACCGGACTGCCGGCCGAAGGGGTTTTTTCCGTCACGGTCGTCGCCCCGACGGCGGCCGAGGCCGATGCGCTCTCGACGGCTTTTTATGTGTTGGGCTGCGAAGAGGCGGAGCGATATTGCGCCGCTCGACCCGAAATCGGCTTTCTCATGCTGCTGCCCAATACCGGGGGCAACGCCGTCGAACTGGCGGTCTGCAATCTCGACGACCGCAGCTGGCGCATGACCTCTTAACGCTCAGCCTGCATCGAGGCGGACCGATAAGCTGAATCGGTTGTAACAAGAATGCCGCGACGGTGGTGCCGATGGTTGTGGAAGTGACGGCGAGAGGCTTATACTCAAATCAGGTCGAAACTTACGACCGATAGAATCTGTAATTACTACGTCCGTTACCTCTTTTGCGCGTATTGCGTAGGCGCATGGACCCGTCGAGCGTCATAAGTAAGTGGAGCTACTTCGGGATCATTGCGTTCCTCGTCCTGACCGGATGCGGACTGCCGATCCCCGAAGAGGTTCCCATCATCGCCGCAGGCGTGCTTTCGCGCGGGACGTTGAACCCGTGGCTGGCGCTGGCGTCGTGCTTTATCGGCGCGGTGCTCGGCGACATCGTGATGTACGGCATCGGCCGGAAGTTCGGGCGTAAGCTGTTGGAAAGTCGCGGCTGGCTCTCGAACCTGCTCTCGGCCGAACGCGAACGCGAGATCGAAGACCACTTTCGCCGTCACGGCATGAAGGTCCTCTTCACGGCCCGATTCCTCGTCGGCCTCCGCTCGCCGATCTATCTGACGGCCGGCATTTTGAAAGTGCCGTTTCGTCGGTTCGTCATCGCCGACATGCTCTGCGCGGCTTTTGTGATCCCGCTGTTTTTCGGGATCTCCTACATGTTCTCGGATCATATTCAAACGTTGTGGCAATGGCTGCAACGGGCCGAAATGGCCGTCACCGCGACGATCATCGTCGGCGCGCTTGCCGCACTGCTGATCGTACGATACGTTCGACGTCGTCGGGCCGCCGAGCGGGCGATCCATGAGGCGGCCGAACGTCATGCTCTGCATGCGAAGTCGGACGTAGAAAAGTCCGTGGCCTAAGCGCCGCGGAAGTGTACCGGCCCCAAACCGAACGAGGGGAACTGCCATGCGACGACGCGGCGTGCTATGCCTGATCGGGGCGATCGCAACGATCGTCGGTTTCGGCGACGTCAACGCCGCGCGATCGCAAGAGGTCGCTGTCAGCACGAACCTCGCCAATCAGCTGCGCTATGTCCAGGTCGGCATCAAATCCGGACGGGTGAACGCCACCAGTTCGTTCCCGGGCCGCACGTTCAATCTGTCGACGAATGCCAACGACCGCCGCGAACAGATGACGCTCGATCTCACCGGGCCGCAGCCGTCGCTCGATTATGAACTCACAACGGCGTCGTTCCGGATCGTCGTCGACCTGGATCACGGCAACACGCTCCGCATTCGTCGCGATCCGCAAGGCGATGCCAAAACGCAGCCGCTGGAGTTCTATCAACCGGCCGACGGGACGTTGACGATCAAGCTCGGCGACAAGACGAACGAGCGAACGATTACGGCCGACTCGTTGTGGCATCTCTTCGCCGCCGAGCCGGATCTGGCCCGGAACGAGATCGAGCCGCTGCTCCGATTGTTGAAGCCGGCCTGGCCGATCGGGCTGCAATTTCAGGGGATCGAAGAACTGCTCTATCGTAAGGTCGATGCTGAGCGGAACTACGATCGCCAAGCGTGGACCGAATTGGTGAAGCAACTCAGCGGCGAGCATTACATCGATCGACTCGAAGCGGATCGCCGGCTGCGCGACCTGGGGAAGATTGTGATTCCGTATCTGCGGAACCTCGATCTCCGGCAACTCGACGCCGAGCAAGCGTTCCGGATTCGAATGATCGTCCGGTCGTACGGCAGCGACGACGATGAAGACACGCCCGACGCCGCAGCCGATTGGCTCGCCGCCGATCCCGAGATTTGGTACTCGCTGGCCGCGCGGGCCGTCGGTCCGCAACGCACCAAGGTACGCACGCAGTTAGCACTCATCCTCGGCGAACCGGTCGTGCTCGACGACGACACGACCGGCGAGAAGCTGCAAATGCAACTCGCGAAGATTCGCGAACAAGTGAGCCGCGGGAAACGACCTGTTACGTCGACGAAGTAGACTTAGTCCCACCACCAGTTGTGGAGACCGAGATCTTTCGGGGCGGCGCTTTGGCGTTCTTTGGTGAGTCGGCCGCGGTCGTCGATTTGCATCGTCGACGGCTGTGCGACGAGCGAGCAATCGACCCGCACGCCGCCGCTGATGACCGCCATCACCTTCGACTTGGTGAGCAGCGCGGCATTAGCGACCGAGTCGACCGACGCCGGCGCGACGTCGCGGTCGGGCGTGACGATGCGTGGATCGGTCAGCCCCAATCGTTGCCAGCCGGCCCGCTCGCAGACTTGGTCTTGCTTCAGGATCGAACAGACGAGAGCGAGGTCGAACACGTTCTGCAGGTCGGCGTAGAGCGGATACTTTTGCGACAGTTGAGCGTAGTGCTGCGTGAAGTTCTCGGCGTACTGACGATTGAGATCGTCGGCCTTGCCGGTCGACACGCGTTCTCCCTTGGCCGAGAGGAACTCATCTTCGCTGAGGAGCTGCACCCCTTGGCCGCGAAGTTCGTAGACGTCGTGCTGCGGCGAGGTCAGCAACGCGTCGTAGTTCACGGTGAACCACCAGCGGAGCAGGCCGAGCGACGGCGGCTCTTGCCCTTTGTTCTGGAGCGAGTCGCGCACGATTTGAAAGTAGCTCGGGACGCCGAGCGTGCTCGGAGCCCGTTCGATGCCGACGAGCTTCATGTGATAGTCGGCTTCGACCAACGTCCGGGCCACGCGCGACTGCGGATCGATGCCGCGGAAGACGACGTCCTGCCGACCGAGACTATCGCGGAGTTGATTCGACCAGACGTTGAGCCCACCGGGAGCGAGCGGCTGCTTGCGGGACGAATCGGCGAAGGCGCGGACGTTTTTCAAACCGTCGGCCGTCGGATCGATCGAGCAGCTGAAGAAGCCGCCGACGTCGTACTCACGTCGGAGCAGCGTGACGAGATCGTCGAGCAGCACGACCGGGCGATCGCTCTCGACGGCCAGCAAACGATTTTCGCGACCGAGATACCAATCGCCCGCGGGACCGGCCAGCACGACGTCCTTCGTCTCGGGATAGACGAAGACGTGCGTGATCCGCTGGAGCCCGGCAAGGGTGCGGAGTTCTTCGTCGAGCGGCTGTTGCAGCGAACGGCGGAATTGCAACTCGCGTTCGAGCCGAGTGAGCGAGATCTTGCGGAGCGCCGAAGTGCGGCGAGCCCCGCCGGGCGTTTGCTCGCGGGCCGATTCGCGACGCAATGCCGCCAACCGCACGGCATCGGCCGACAGGACGAGCGGCTTCATCACACCGGCCGCATCGACGTAAACGCCGCCGTCGTGCGCACGAATGAAGCCGATGGTGCCGCCGTTGTCTTGCCAATCGTTCGGGCGGATGGTGCTGGTGATCAGATCGATCAGCGAATCGAAATCCGGGGCCACGCCGCCGCCTGCGGCACCGGTCGGCGGCACGTTCGGGACTTCGGCGGGGGCGGCGGTTTGCTTCGACGTTATGTAGGCCGCGAGTTCGGCAAACGAACGGCTGCGAAGTTGATCTTCGCCGATGGCGGCGATCGACGCGGCGGCGGCTTGCTCGGCTCCGACTCGAATTTGGGCGGTGGCGAGTTCGCGATAGACGCCGTCGCGACGGTCGACCGGGAGTTGCCGGGCCGCCTCGTGGGCCAGCGAGTATTCGCCCGAGTCGAGCACCGCCTGCAAGTTCGTCGGCGACAGAGGTTCGTCGGCCCCGGTCGCGCTAAGCATCAGGCCGAGCAGCAATCCGACGGCGACGACGTACAAGACGGTTCGACCGACGAGATCGCGACGCGCGAGATCGCCGCGGGCGAGCAGATTGCCCACAAGATTGGAACGAACCATATCCTTGGCTCCCATCCGAGGGGTGAAGACGTGACGGCGCGAATCGCACCGGGGCCCCGTGAGAGAGATAGTCGCGAAGGGGGTTAGTCGAAACGACGCGGTGAAGGGAATATTTCCCGTGGTAAGTTTAACGGGCCCGAAGACGCGCGGGGACGAGCCCCGCGGCTAAATGAGAAGTGGGGACGGCGTCGTCCCCGGGGCGGCGATTTCTTCGCCCCAATAAAAACACAACCGGCCTGCTCGATTACCCGAGCAGGCCGGTCGCTTGTTTATCGATTCGATCTATCTTGCCCGCAGTTGCTGCAGCGGGATCGCGGACAAGACTTCACTTAGCGTTACAAGTTCAAACTCAGACTCGAACTATCAAACTAGTTCGCGCAACCGCAAGCCGGTTCAGCGGCACAGCCGCAAGCCGGTTCCGAAGCGCAGCCGCCGCAGCCGCTGTCGCAGCAGTGCCGGTGGCACAGCTTGAGCGACTTCAGTTTGCAGTGGAGGTTGGCAAGGCAGTCGCGGATCGGAGTCGGACGGCAGCAGGTCGTGCCGCAGCCCGAATCACAAGCCGGAGCGCTACCGCACGACGGTTCGGCGGCGCACGTCGGGGCAGCGGCACAGCCGCAAGCCGGTTCAGCAGCCGCACACGTCGCTTCAGCAGCGCCGCAGGTGGCTTCACAGCAGGTCGGAGCGGCACAGCAGCCGCTGCCGAGCATGCGGTTCAGAAGGCCAAACGCGTTGGCTTCCGAAGACGCAACAAACAGAGTGGCAACGGCCACAAGGGGAAAGATCACTCGCGATTTCATGGGGAAGGACTCCTGTTCCTATAGGGGAAACGCAAACAATCGGACAAGTAGGCACCGAGGTACCAACTGCAGCTAAGCAGAGGTATCGTCGCGGCCGGCGATTCCCCTTAGAACGTTCCTAGCAAGTTCTTGATCTTCCGGATGTTACGCAGCTTACGGTTGCGGTCTTGCTAGCAACTGGGCGAAACGCGCCTCATTACACTCCGGTGATAATCCACGAGCGCTCGGCGCAGAGTCGCCTAGAACGCGGGAGAAAGCAGGCCTGCGCCGTCGCTTGAATAATTCCCTGCGCGACGGAATCTTCCGGAGAGTCGACGCTCCCCTGAAATTGCGGGGGCCGACGGGCCGATGACGACGTGAAATAAACAATCCGCAAAATCGGTACAACTTGCCCGACTTATTGCTGCGCGACGAACTTAACTTTCGACCGTCACCGTTTCGACCTGGCGACGTTGCCGCGTCAGTTCGTGCAACGCTTGCCACCAATGGTCGATCTTGTGGAACGTCGCCTCGATGGCGTTGACCAGCGGGGTGTAGTCTTCCAGCGGCTTGAAGAAGCACGCCTCGGCCCCGCGTCGGAACGCCGCCATCGCGTTGCTCAGCGTCACCAAACCGGTGAGCATGATCACTTGTACGCCGCCGTCGTACTCTTTGATCCGACGCAGCATGTCGATGCCGTCGATCCCCGGCATGTCGATGTCGAGCAGCACGATCCGATAGCCGTGGCGAATCAATTCGCCGAGCACCTGCTGCGGATCGTTCAACGAAACGACCTCATATCCCTTGCGTTGCAACACGTGCGCCACGATCCGCGTGAATTGCGGATCATCGTCGACGTGCAGGATCGTGCGGTTAACGCCGGAATGCGACATGACGGTCCCCTCTCTCTAACCCCGAACGTAATCCCAAGAGAAGCCTGCCGCGTCAACTCACGCGAGCGATGACCTCTCCTCGTCTTCGGACGTTAAAAACATAGGATGCCGTTCGTCCGGAGCAACCGAGCGGGTGGTAAGCCCCATCGAACGGGGACAAACCACGGGCTTCATTTGCCAATCGCCCTGAAAAACCTACGTTTGCGTGAGGATTACCACAATACGGGCCGATCCTGCGGCCCAACTGCAGACCTACTGCATAGATCGTCCTGCGACGACGGAGAGACCGATGACGCTACCATCGACACAACCCGTATATTCCACGCTCGGCGCCGATCCCGATCTGGGGGAACTCGTCGAAATGTTCGCGAGCGAGATGCCGGATCGCATCGACAACCTACTCCGGCTCTATAACGGCGAAGACCGCGAGGAATTCCGTCGCGCGGTCCATCAAATCAAAGGGGCCGCCGGGAGCTATGGCTTCCATGCCATTACTCCGTCTGCGGCCCGTTTGGAAATATCGCTGAAGACGGAACAGCCCGAAGAGCAGATTCAACAAGAGTTGAACGAGTTGCTCGATCTTTGTCGCCGCGTACGATCAGGCGTGCCGGAGTAAACCGCGTCGCGGCTACTTCTTCGCCGCCATGTAGAGCGATTGCAGATACGGCACCGGAGCGCTTCCCAAAGCGTTCAACACCGTGCCGCCGGCCGTGAAGCAGTGCGTGATCCAACTCGGCTCGCCGTACTTCTCCATCGCCGCGCCCCCCTCGCCGCCGCCGATGTAGACCTCGACGCCGGCATCCTTCAGCCGCTTCAACTGCGGCATGAAGTTCTTCGTCCCCGCTTCGTAGCGAGGGTCTTCGAACATGCCGAACACGCCGTTGTGGAACGCAACGGCGGGCGCACCGGCCGGACGCGACTTCAACGCCGCGATGAACTCGCCGATCTTCTCCGCAAACAGTTGCGACGTCGCCGTGCCGACGTCGAAGTTCTGCTCTTCCGGTCCGATCACGGCCTTCGAACTACCGTCGGCCAACGTGAAGTCGATCGGCAGCACGAAGTTGATCCCCTTCGCACGTCCCTCGGCCAGCATCTTCTTCGCCTGATCGATGCGGGCTCGCTCGATGAACCACGGTTGATCGGCGTTCTCCGGCTTCTCCGCCAGACCGATTGAATATTGCTTGCCGGCTAGTTCAGCGTCGGCCTTTACCAAGGCCAGCACCAAGTTCCCGGCGACGAACACCCACTTCACGCTGCCGCGATCGATCACCGCCTGCAAGTCGTCGAGCTTGTCGGTCTTCAAACCGCTGAAGACGACCAACTCGGCGTTCATGCA
>CAMCTH010000129.1 GCA_945877965.1 Planctomicrobium piriforme
CAGCCCAATTCGAGTCACTCCGACAGTCTAGCGCCAGGCGCCCAATCCAATAGACAAAACCAGTCATTTTCCTCAGCAATAACGGAAGTCTTCACTATTCCTGACTAACTTGGACTTCTGTCGGTCACGTCTTGGTTGGTGGAAAAGAAGTAAAGAGGGAATCGCATCGTTGGATTTCACCGCTTAGCCGCCGCGTCCTCGCGGCGTGCCTGGCCCGGCCCTGTGCTGCGCGGCCGGGACACCCGGTCGAGGACGACCGGGCTAAGCGGTGCGATTCCGATCTCGATTGCTAGCACCTCGCGGATCGGCCTTTCGGCCGTTGCGTCACGTCGCTATGATCCCCGCCCGCTCTGCGCCGGATGCGCGAGCGGTTGAAAGGCGGAGTCTGCGCTCGGTCAAGGAGGACCGCAGTGAAGGTCTTGGCGTTTACCGAAGGGCCGAACCACGTCTGCTTCCGGTATCGGCTCGAAGCCTTTGCCGGCGCGCTGGCCGATCGCGGCTGGACGTTGGAATCGTTGCCGCTCGCGCCGAACACCTTCGAGCGGAGTCCGCAATTGCGCGAGGCCCAAGGGGCCGACGTCGTCATCCTGCAACGCAAGCTCCTGCCGCTCTGGCAACTGCATCGGTTGCGGCGTTGGTCGAACGTCTTGATCTACGACTTCGACGACGCACTCTACTGCCGCGACAGTTACAGTCGCAAAGGCCCCGCCAGTTGGACCCGGCTAGCGCACTTTTGGGCGACGATCTATGCCGCCGACGCCGTGACGGCCGGCAATCCGTACTTGGCCGATCAGGCCGCCGCGTACATCGGTCCCGAAAAAGTCCACGTCGCGCCGACTTGCGTTTCGCCGAACACCTACGCCGTCGCGAAACATCATCGTCGCGACCGCGGCGTTCGGCTCGCTTGGATCGGTCAGCACAGCACGCTCCCTTGTTTGTACTTGGCCGATCCGCTGCTCGAAGCGGCAACGGCCCGCACGCCGGGGCTTGAGCTGCGCGTCGTCTGCAATCAGTTCCCGCGTCTGCACGGCATTCGAGTCGTGCCGCGGCAATGGTCGCAAGCGACCGAAGCCGCGGAGTTGGCCGAGGCCGACATCGGCGTCAGCTACTTACCCGACGACGAGTGGAGCCGCGGCAAGTGCGGCCTGAAAGTGCTGCAATACATGGCGGCCGGCCTGCCGGTCGTCGCCAATCCGGTCGGCATGAATTGCCGGATGATCGAACACGGCGTGACGGGCTTGCTGGCCCGAACGCCTGCGGAATGGGCTGACGCCGTCGCGCGACTCGCCGCCGATCCGCAACTCCGCGCCACGATGGGGGCCGCCGGCCGCGCCGTCGTCGAACGGAAATTCAGCGTCGACCACTGGGCTCCGGAACTCGCGAAACTCGTCGACCGTCTCGGGCATGCCGCCGTCGGTCGACCGCGCCCGGTGCCGCGATTCGACAAGTTCGTGCTGCCCGAGTCCCTTTCGCTTTCGCTCGACGACGAGGCGGCGGAGCAAGCCGCATGACGCGCTCGGCGTCGCTCGATCGTCGCCGACTGTTATTCCTCGCTGCGTCCGCGGTCTGCGGCGGCTGCTCGTCGCTGTCTGCGCGTCGCGAAGCGCTGCCCGAGCGGAACGCCGTCACCTACGATCAACTTGTTATTCACAGTGATCTCGCGCTGCCGTCGAGTCATCGCTTACTCGAAGACCTGCGGCTGCTCCGCGTCGACGTCCTGCAAACGCTCGCGCTGCCGCCGTCCGACGAGCCGATTCATGTCTACCTGTTCGAGACCGAGCAGAGCTTCGACGAGTTCATGCAGCGGACGTTCCCGAAGTTTCCGATGCGGCGAGCATTCTTCGTCGAGAGCGACACGCGGCTCGCCGTCTATGCCTTCTGGGGCGATCGAGTGGCCGAGGATTTGCGGCATGAAACGACGCACGGCTACCTACACTCGGTCGTCCGCAACATGCCGCTCTGGCTCGACGAAGGGTTGGCCGAATACTTCGAAGTGCCACGCGGCACCGGCGGATTAAATCGCCCGCATGCCGAGCAGTTGCTCACGTTGCTAATGACGCAAGGCTGGCGGCCGAACTTGTCGCGGTTGGAAACGATGACCGCCGTCGGCGACATGCAGCAGCAGGACTACGCCGAGGCTTGGGCCTGGGTCCATTGGCTTCTTGCAGGCGATCCCGAGTTGCAGGTCGGCCTGCAGCAGTATCTGCAATCGCTCCGCTCCCAGGCGGTCTTCGTGCCTCTGTCGGCCTTGGTGAAATCGCGTCGCCCCGAGGCCGAGCATCAACTGTGCGACCATCTCTTCGCCCTCGGCGGCCCACGGACGGCGCAGGGTTAATCGCCGTCGCCTCGCCGAACTCGCTCGACGCTCGCGGCAATTCGGCGATACAATCCAGTGCACTCCTCCGAACCCCCTGAAGGCGCGAACTCGCATGCCCAATCAAGTCGTCGTCGTGCCGCATGATGTTCGTTGGGCCGAGATGTTCGCGGCCGAGGCGCAGCGAGTTTCGGCGGCGCTGGGTGCGAACGTGACGGCCGTCCATCACATCGGCAGCACGGCGATCCCCGGCATCTGCGCGAAGCCGATCTTGGATCTGCTCGTCGAAGTTATAGATGTGAACGCGATCGACGCCTGCAACGGCGAGATGGAGAAGCTACGTTACGAACCGCGCGGCGAGTTCGGCATTCCGGGGCGGCGGTTCTTTCGCAAGGATGATGCCGTCGGCATGCGGACGCATCACGTTCATGCCTTCGCGGCCGGCTCGGATCAGGTTGTGCGGCATCTCGCCTTTCGTGACTTCTTGAACGCGAACGAAGATTGGGCCCGACAGTATTCCGAGTTGAAGCAGACGCTGGCCCGCTCGAGCGGCGGCTGCATCGAGCGGTACATGGACGGCAAAGACGCGTTCATCCGGCAGATTGACGAGTTGGCGGCCCAGGGTTAACCCGGGTGCGCCACTTGTGGGCATTTTGAACTCGGTTCGGGCTTGCGGTCGTCGTCTGCTTCCACCCGCAACGCAGGGCCCCTGGCAAGGGCGACCGATTGCCGGCAAGATGGTGCTCTTTCACGGACGAACCCACGCTCGCTCAGGGAGTTTTCGCACATGAAGCCTGCCTACGCCGTCGTGCTGGCCGCCGGGAAAGGGACTCGGATGAAGTCCGAGTTGCCGAAGGTACTTGTCCCCGTCGCCGGACGACCGATGATCGACTACGTCCTCGACATGCTCGCCGAGTGCGGCATCGAGCGGGTGCTGCCGGTCGTCGGCTATCGGAGCGACTTGGTGCGGCAGGCTTTGGCGAACCGGCGCGGGTTGGTGTTTGTCGAACAGACGGAGCAGCTCGGCACCGGGCATGCCGTGATGGTCTGCCGCGAGCAACTCACCGGCTTCGACGGACCGGTGGTCGTCGTCACCGGCGACTCACCCCTCGTGCGGCCCGAGACGATCCGCGCCCTGTTGCAGGAGTTCGAGAACACGAAGGCGGCCTGTCTGCTGGGATCGGCCTTCAAGGACGATCCGAATGGGCTGGGCCGGATTGTGCGCGACGCGGCGGGGCGGTTCGTCGGCATCGTCGAAGAGAAGGACGCGACCGACGAACAGCGGCGGATTAAGGAAGTGAACATGAGCTGCTATGTGTTCAACGCCGTCGACCTGCTGGGGGCCCTCGGACGATTACAGGCGAATAACGCCCAAAAAGAGTATTATCTGACCGACTGTCCTGGTTTGCTACTGCAAGAAGGTCGAACCGTCGAGGCCTTGCCGCTGCTGACGCCGCGCGAAACCCTGAGCATCAACACCCCCGACGAGTTGGCCGCAGTCGAATCCGCACTGCTCGCCGCCGAATAACGAGAACGAGACTCCGATGTCGATCAACGATCTGAAAATCTTCTGCGGCCGTTCGAATCCGCACCTCGCGCAGCGGATTTGCGACTACCTCGGCGTCCCGCAGGGACAGATCGCGCTATCGAACTTTCCCGACAGCGAGATCTCGTGCAAGATCGAAGAGAACGTGCGGGGCCGCGATGTGTTCCTGATTCAGAGCACGTGCATGCCGGTGAACGAAAGCTTGATGGAACTGATGGTGATGATCGACAGCTGCCGCCGCGCGAGCGCGGAGCGGATCACGGCCGTCATTCCGTATTTCGGCTATGCCCGCCAGGACCGCAAGGATGAAGGCCGCGTGCCGATCACGGCCAAGCTCGTGGCGAACATGATCACCATGGCCGGCGCGCACCGCGTGCTGACGATGGACCTACATGCCGCACAGATTCAAGGTTTTTTCGATCTGCCGGTCGACCATCTCTATGCCGCGCCGGTGCTGAACGACCATTTCAAGAGCATGGACATGGACCCGGACGACATCGTCGTCGTCAGCCCTGACGAGGGGAGTATCAAACGGGCACTCGGGCACGCCAAGCGGCTCGGCGCGCGGTTGTCGATCGTCGACAAGCGCCGTTCCAACGCCGAAACGACCCGGCAAGAGAACATGATCGGGGCGTCGGTCAGCGGCAAAATCTGCCTGATGTTCGACGACATGATCAGCACGGCCGGCTCCATTTGTGGGGCCGCGATGAAAGTCGCCGAATCGGGTGCGAAGGAGATCTACGTCGCCGCGACGCACGGGGTCCTCTGCGGCAAGGCGATCGAGAACCTGGAAAAGGCGCCGATCAAGAAGGTCGTCATTACCGACACGATCCCGCTCCCGCCGGAACGAAAACTGCCGAAAATCGCGGTCCTCAGCGTCGCCCCGCTCCTGGGCGAGGCGATCAAGCGGATCCACCGCAACGAATCGGTGAGTCGGCTGTTTACCTAGCCGGTTTACATAAACTCTGCGGCCTCGTCGCTCCGGGGTCGAAGGAATCCGAAATCGGGCCGATAACACCGGTTTCGCGGGTCCTATTTTCCGCTCGCTTGGCCTTGCAAGCGGGGACGATTCGTGCAAAATGGACCGACTCGGCGGGGCGACCTGCCGGCATGCCTGTATTGACTGCTCTCGTTCGCCGCCGTTTGACTCGGGTCGCCGCTAAAGCAACTTGACGGTCGCGGTGCAGGGCGAACGCAGTCCGGGCGAAGATCGCATACCTGTTTCGGTTCCGTCACACGCCTTGAGATAGATGACGATGGGCGAAGTATTTCACGTTAAGTTGCGCGAACAGACCGGGAAGCGTCGGATGCGACGCCTCCGCGACTCCGGCGCGGTGCCTGCCATTCTTTACGGACACGGTGAAGCCCCCGTCAACTTGGCCATTGCCAATGACGAAGTGAAGGCCCTGCTCCGCCACGGCGCTCGCGTCGTCGACCTCGAAGGGGCCGTCAGCGAGAAGGCGTTCATTCGCGAAATGCAGTGGGACACCTACGGCATCGACGTCCTGCACATCGACCTGACCCGCGTGTCGGCCGATGAGCGCGTGACGGTCGAAGTCGCCGTCGATCTCCGCGGTATTTCGCCGGGCGTCGCCGAAGGCGGCGTGATCGATCACGTTACGCACACCGTCGAGATCGAGTGCCTGGTGATCGCGATTCCGGAAAAGCTGATCCTGCGGCTCACCGAATTGAAACTGAACGGCCACCTGAACGCCGACAAGATCGAATTGCCGGAAGGCGTCACGCTGGTTACCGATCCCGACACGGTTATCGCCACCTGCGCCCCGCCGGCCGGGGACGACGAAGCCGCGGGCCCGGGCGACGGTTCGGAGCCGGAAATCATCGGTCGCAAGGCCGGCGAAGACGAAGAAGAGAGCGAGAAGTAACGAGCCGAGATGTTTTGAGGCGTCGCTGCGGCAGGCAGATCGACCCCGACCGTGTTGCGGTCGCGTGGAGAACTGCCGGTCGAACGACGACTCGGACTGCCAGGTTGAATTCGGTCGTTGCCGAGTTTCGTCTGGCTCAGTTCGAGGACGCGAAGGACTGCGGCGTGAGCTATGAAGCTGATTGTGGGGCTGGGAAATCCGGGCAAGAAATACGCCGGAACCCGGCACAACGTCGGCTTCGACGTCGTGGCCGAGCTTGCTCGGCGAAGTGGTGTGACTGGATTCAAGAAGGCGTTTCAAGGCGAAACGGCCGATGTGAATCTGGGAGGTGAACGAGTGCTGCTGCTGATGCCGCACACGTTCATGAACGCCAGCGGAACTAGTGCGATCGCCGCTCGTGACTTTTACAAATTAACCAACGACGACTTGCTCGTCGTTTGCGACGACCTCAACCTGCCGGTGGGGAAGTTGCGAGTTCGAATGAGCGGTTCGTCGGGCGGACAGAAAGGCCTGGCCGATATCATTCGCGGTGCGGGGGGCGAAAACGTCCCACGCTTGCGAATCGGCATCGGGCAACCGCCCGATCGAATGGACGCGGCCGACTACGTCCTGGCGAAGTACGGCAAGGAAGATAAGACGGAAATGAAACTGGCGGTCGTCCTGGCCGCCGATGCCGCTGAAATGTGGGCCCGCGACGGTGTCGCAACCTGCATGAATCGGTATAACTAAGGCACGCATAACACCCGGTCGGGCGCTTTCGCGCCGGATCGACATCGCATTACCTAACGCTTGTTCTGAGGAGTTGCCTCTTGGCTAAGAACGTTTACGAAGCCATGTTCATCTTCGATTCGAATCGCTTTGCACGCGATCCGGGCGGAGTGTCGGGCGCGGTCACCGCACTCATTCAAAAGGTCGGCGGCGAACTGCTGGCCGGTCGTCTGTGGGAAGAACGCCGCTTGGCATACCCCATCAACGGCCAACGCAAGGGAACCTACTGGCTCTCTTACTTCCGCCTCGAGAGCAAGACCCTCGCCGAGTTGAATCGCGAGTTGTCGCTCAACGAGTCGATCCTCCGTTCACTCGTCCTCAAGGTCGATGAACGGATCGTCGACGCGCTGGTCAGCCACGCCGTGTCGGGTGGAGTCGCTAAGCCGGCTCCCCGTGCGGAAGCGCCGGTCGCCGTCGGTGCCGGAATTGATACCGGCGGAGTCGACGCGATCGACGGGGTCGAAGAGTAAGGACGCGACGCAGCCTCGAATCGTTCGTCGCCCCAGCGGGCGAGGCGCGATTCGTAACCCGAGGACGCTATGGCCAGCTTCAACAAAGTCATCTTGATGGGGAACCTGACGCGCGACGTCGAGGTTCGCTACACGCCGTCCGGCACCGCCGTGTCGGAAGTGGGCTTGGCCGTCAACGATCGCCGCAAGGGTGCCGACGGACAGTGGGTCGATGAGACCACGTTCGTCGACGTCACGCTGTGGGGTCGCCAGGCAGAAGTTGCGGGCGAGTATCTCACCAAGGGTTCGCCGGTCCTGATCGAAGGCCGTCTAAAGCTCGACCAGTGGGAAAAAGACGGCCAGAAGCGCTCCAAGCTCCGCGTCGTTGCCGAGAACATGCGAATGCTCGGCGGCAAGGGTGGCGGCGGCGGCGGTAAAGGCGGCGGCACGATGCCCGACGAATCGGAATACGGCGGCGACGACGACGGACCTCCGCCGTCGCGTGCTCCGAGCGGAGCCGGCAACCGCGGCGGCGCGAGCAGCGGTTCGTCGACCCGAGGCGGCGGCGAAAGTCGCGGCGGCGGCGGCGACGACATCCCCTTTTAACAACGCAATACAACAAGTCCGTTCTACGCTTCAATGAGTCGCCGGCACGATGGCCCGCGACCGAACGAGAACTCAGTTAAGGTAAGACGAAGATGGCTCGCGTACAGCACAAGAAGACTCGCAAGAAGATCCCGCTCAGCGGTCCGAAGCTCCCCAAGGGTCCGAGCCGCGGCATTGAGCTGCTGCTGATCCAAGACGTCGATCACCTCGGCAAGCAAGGCGACGTCGTCGACGTCCGCCCCGGCTACGCCAAGAACTTCCTGCTACCGCAGGGCGTGGCGACGATCGCGACCGACCATCACAAGCGGATGGTCGAGAAGCACAAGGCTCGCCTCAACGAAATCCAAAAGGCCCGCATGGCCGGTCTCCGCAAGCTGAGCGAAGACCTCGCCCAAGCGAGTGTCACGATCGAAGCCAACGCCAACGACGAAGGCCATCTGTACGGCTCGGTCGGCCCGAACGAAATCGTCAACGCCCTCAAGAAGCTCGAGTTCACTATCACGACGGATCAGGTCCGCCTGACCGGCCCGCTGAAGGAACTCGGCCTCTACACGGTCAAGATTCACCTCGGCCACGAGATCGAAAGCGATCTCAAGGTGTGGGTCGTCCCGTCGGTCGCCAACGACGATCACCCGGCCGAAAAGCCTGCCGAAAAGAAGTAAATCGCCGCGAATTCGAGGCGATAGCCTCGCCGTCGCAATCGACTATAATCACGGCGTCCGTCGTTCCCCGCGAGCGACGGACGCCGTTTTTTTACGTCGCCGCAGGATTTGTTCTGCGGCGACTCGTCTCGCCGTCGTTGGTTTCGCAGTCGGTTTCACGGAGGAGTGCTCAGCATGTCGACCATGGATCGGCCGTCGCCGCGTCAGCAGCCGTCGCGTCCGTCGTCGGACTTGTTCGACCGCTCGCCGCCGCACAGCATGGAAGCCGAGAAGGGCGTGCTCGGCAGCTTGCTGCTCGACCCGCGTATGTGCGACGACGTCGCTCTCGCCCTACGTCCCGACGACTTCTACTCCCCCTCTCATCGCAAGCTCTTCGAGCACATGCTCGAGATGCACAACGCGGGCAAGCACATCGACCTGACGTTGCTCATCGAGCGGCTCCGCTCCGCCGGCGAGTTCGACATGGTCGGCGGCACGCCGTTCCTCATCGATATCGTCGAGAACGTGCCGACGGCCGCCAACGCCGTTTGGTACGCCAAGATCGTCAGCGAGAAAGCGGTTGTCCGAGATCTCATTCACGCCTCAACCGAGATCCTCCGCGACGCCTACGATCAATCCGCCGATCCGCGTGAACTGCTGGCCCAATCGGAAGCCAAGATCTTCGCCATCCTCGAAGAAAAAGGGGGCGGCGAAGTTCATCCGATGAACAACGTCCTCAACGAGGCGATGTTGCGGATCGACGATCGCATCAATCGCGGCGGCGGCATCGGCGGCATCTCGACGGGACTCTCCGATCTCGACACCCAGACCGGCGGCCTGCACGACTCGGAGCTCATCATCCTCGCCGCGCGCCCGTCGATGGGCAAAACCGCGCTCGCGACGACGATCGCCGAGAACGTCGCCTTTAACGACAAGAACCCGGTCCTCTTCGTCAGCCTCGAAATGTCGCGGCTCGAATTGGCCGAACGCATGTTGTGCTCGCGCGGCAAAATCAACGGCCAGAACCTCCGCAACGGCATCCTGTCGCAGTCGGAGCGTCGCAAGCTGATCGAAGCCTCGTCGGAATTGAGCGAATCGCCGATCTTCATCGACGACGCGCCGAGCCGCACGATGACCGAAATCTCCGCCGCCGCACGACGTCTCAAACGTCGCTCGGGCCTCAAGCTGATCGTGATCGACTACCTCCAACTCATCGAGCCCGACAACTCGAAGGATCAACGGCAAGAACAAGTCTCCAAAATCGCCCGACGACTGAAGGGCATGGCTCGCGAACTCAAGGTGCCCGTGCTCTGCCTCAGTCAGTTGAACCGGCAGACAGAAGCTTCGAAAGACAACATCCCCAAGCTCAGCCATCTCCGCGAGTCGGGTGCCATCGAGCAAGACGCCGACGTCGTCATGTTCGTCCATCGCGAAGAGTACTACGCTACCGACCCGGCCGAGAAAGAACGCCTGCGCGGCAAGGCCGAGCTCATCATCGCGAAGCAGCGTAACGGCCCGATCGGCAACGTCCCGGTCTCGTGGCTGCAGAACTTCACGCGGTTCGAAAATCTGGCGAACAAGGAAGAGTACGAC
>CAMCTH010000130.1 GCA_945877965.1 Planctomicrobium piriforme
CGTCTTGGGGTCCGAGTATCGCGATCACTTCTTCATGGCCAACTACACCGGCAACGGCGGCATCGAGACGTTCCGCGTCGTTCCGAACGGTGCGAGCTTCACGATCGAAAACTATCGCGACTTCCTGAAACCGATTCGCGCGACCGACGTCGACTTCGGCTACGACGGTAAAATGTACATCTCCGACTACGGCGTGTTGGACTGGACCGGCGAATCGAACCTGGGGCGAATGTACACGTTGTACGATCCCAAGATCGTCACCGACTCCAAGACACAAGAACTCAAATCGCTCTTCGCCGCTGGGTTCGCTCATCGCAGCGAAAAGGAACTCGCTTCGTTGCTCAGCCACGCCGATCAGCGCGTTCGTCAGCGGGCGCAGTTTGTATTGGCCGAACGCGGCGTTCGGGGGATGGTCGAGTTTCTGGCGGTCGCCGTCGGCGGCAAAGCCACCATCCCGCGCCTGCACGGCATTTGGGGCGTCGGACAGATTGCACGAAAACTCGACCGACGAAGCCATAATGTTCAGGTGGGGCTGCTCTTGCCGCTGCTTAAAGACGCCGATCCGCACGTGCGAGCGCAAACGGCTTACACGCTGGGCGACATCGGTTTTAAGGCCGGCAATGTGCAACTCACCGCCCTGTTGAAAGATCCGGTGCCGGCGGTGCAAATGCATACCGCTTTGGCACTTGGCAAACTCCGCCATGCCCCAGCCATACCCGGCCTCGTCGAACTACTGCGCGTCAACGACAACAAAGATGCGTATCTCCGCCACGCCGCGTCGCATGCGCTGTCGCTCATCGGCAACGCCGACGCCGCGGCGGCCTTAGCGAAGGACGAATCCCCGGCCGTGCGACTCGGGGCGGTTCTCGCGCTCCGTCGACTCGGCGATCGTCGCGTTACGCAGTTCCTCGACGACGCCAAACCGGCCGTCGTCGCTGAAGCGGCCCGTGCGATCAACGATCTGATGTGGGACGACGCGACCGCCGCGCTCGCCGATCGCCTGCCGCAGTTCACCGCCGCCACCTCATTTGAGTCGGACCCGATTTTGCGCCGCAGCATCAACGCCGCTTACCTACGCGGCAGCGATGCCGATCTCGGGGCCGTGCTCGACGTGATCAGCCACCGCAACGTCTCCGACGCCGTGCGGGCCGAAGCGGTTCGCACCGTCGCCGACTGGGTCCGCCCGACGACCCGCGATCGCGTGACCGGCATGTGGCGCCCGACGCCGGCCCGGCCGACGGAGCCGGTCGAACGAATCGTCAACGAGCGATTCACCTCGCTGCTGGCCGTCGTATCGGGCGCGCTGCAAAGCGACGTCATCCGCCTCGCGACACAGTTGAACTTGAAGGTCGACGAACCGCTGTTCCTGGGCATGGTCGGCGACGATCAGCTAGCCGTCGAGTCACGCGCCGCCGCGTTGCAACTGCTGGCGACGCGGAAATCGAAGCACACCGACGCCGCCGCAACCCGAGCCTTGAGCGACAAGCTGCCGCAACTCCGCAGCGCCGCCCGCAATGCCTTAGCAACGACGCAACCGGAGCGAGCCGTCGAGTCGCTGAGCGAAGTTCTCGCCGCCGACGGCGATCTAAGCGAACGGCAAGACGCCCTTCTCACGCTCGCGTCGGTAAAGCGACCGGAGTCGGACAAACAACTGCTCGAATGGCTCACACGCCTCGAATCGGGAAAAGTTCCCGACGCGCTGGCCCTCGACGTCCTGAAAGCGGCCGAGACGCGCGAGACGCCGGAGATCACCAAGCCTTTCAAAAAGATCACCGCGAATCTCGATGCCGCCCCAACGATGTTAGAAAAACATCGCTGGTCGGTCGTCGGCGGCGATGCCGATCGCGGTCGACAACTCTTCGCGAGCCATCGCAATGCCCAATGCGTCCGCTGCCACAAAGTCGGCGACCAAGGGGGCGACGCCGGACCGAACCTCTCCAAGGTCGCCGAGAAGAACAATCGTGAGTATCTGCTGCAAGCACTGGTCGAGCCCGACGCGAAGATCGCGCAAGGGTTCGGCAGCGTCGTGTTGGCGATGTCCGACGGCACGCTGCTGGCCGGCGTCTTGAAGGAAGAGACGAAGGAGAAGCTGACGGTCGTCACGCCCGACGGCAAGACGGTCACCGTCGCGGCCGACGACGTCGAAGACCGCACGCCGCCGAAGTCGCCAATGCCGTCGATGCACCCCGTCCTGCAACGCCGCGAAATCCGCGACCTCGTCGAGTTCTTGTCGACACTCAAATAGTAAACAATCAACCAACATAAACGTGGTTTGACTCCCCTCTCCCGCCGTATTTCAGAAATACAGTGGGAGAGGGGCCGGGGGTGAGGGGTAATGAGTCGAGTACAACCTTGGATCTCGCAAACCGCCGGTCTCCTACTCGTCTGCGCGACGTCTTCACTCCTCGCCGCCGAGCCCCGCTCCATCAGCGGCATCTATCCGCATCTCGTCTATTGGAATCTCGAAGGGGAATGCGGCACCGGGGCCGTCGTCCCGTGGGCCGATCGCTTATGGGTCGTCACCTACGCTCCGCACAAGCCGAGCGGTTCGAGCGATAAGCTTTACGAAATCGACGGCGACCTCAAACTGACGACCCGGCCCGAGAGCATCGGCGGCACGCCTGCCAATCGCTTTATCCACCGCGAGTCGCAGCAACTCTTCATCGGGCCGTATGCGATCGATGCGAATCGCAACGTCCGCACCATCGGCTATGACAAGATGTTCGGCCGACCGACCGGCAACGCGAGGCACCTCTTCGATCCGGCGAACAAGCTGTACTGCGCGACGATGGAAGAAGGCTTGTACGAAATCGACGTGAAGTCGCTGGCCGTGAAAGAACTCTGGGCCGACGAACAACGCAAAGCCGGCCGGCACTCCGACTTGCCCGGCTATCACGGCAAGGGGCTCTACTCGGGCCAGGGGCGCGTGGTCTACGCCAACAACGGCGATCACGACAAGCTCGCGCTGAGCAATCCCGCAGTCCCGTCGGGCGCGCTGGCCGAATGGGACGGCAAGACCGACCAATGGACCGTCGTCCGACGCACGCAGTTCACCGAAGTCACCGGTCCCGGCGGTCTCGAAGGGAACGCCGATCCCAATCGCGATCCGATCTGGAGCATCGGCTGGGACCATCGCTCGCTGATCTTGCAATTGCTCGACGGCGGCAAGTGGTTCTCGTATCGCTTGCCGAAGGGGAGCCACAGTTATGACGGCGCGCACGGCTGGAACACGGAATGGCCCCGCATCCGCGACGTCGGCGAACCGACGTTGTTGATGACGATGCACGGCACGTTCTGGCATTTCCCCAAGACGTTTTCGCGGGCGAATACGCTCGGCATTCGTCCGCGAAGCAACTATCTCAAAGTCATCGGCGACTTTTGCCGCTGGAAAGACAAGATCGTCTTCGGCTGCGACGACTCCGCCGCCAATGAGTTCCTGAACAAGCGGGCTGCCAAAGGAAAGCTGGCCGGTCCGGAGCGGAGCCATTCGAACTTGTGGTTCTTCGAACCGAAACAACTCGACGACCTCGGGCCTGCGCAAGGGGCCGGTGCCGTTTGGTTGAAGGACCCCGTGAAAGCCGGCGACGTAAGCGATCCGTATCTCTTCGCCGGTTACGAACGGCGCGGCATCTTTATCGCACACACGGAGCGCGACCCAGTGTCGTTCACGTTCGAAGTCGATCGCGAAGGGCGCGGCCGGTGGGAGCCGTGGGGACCTGTGTCGGTCGGCTCCTCGCTCTGGCTGCCGATTCCGCCCGACCGCGAAGGGGAATGGATCCGCGTCCGCGTCGATCGCGAGTGCAAGTCGGCGACGGTGCTGTTTACCGGTTCGAATCCCGACTCGCGGGATAAAAAGCCCGCCGCGATGTTTGCCGGGCTGGCTTCGATCGAGTCCAAGGATTTCATCGGCGGCACGTTACATGCCGGCGGCAAAGAAGCCCCCCTGCTCCGCTTCGCCGCAACGGTCGTGAAAGACGGCAGGCCGGAAGAACCGGTGCTATACGAACTCGACGGTGATCTACAACTCAAAGCGAGCGACGATGCCAAGCAACTCGCTTGGATGAAAACGAACGCGGCCGTCCCCGAATCGGTGCTTACGTCCGATCGCGCGTCGCTGATCTACACCGATGCCCGCAAGCGACGCTACCGAATTCCTCGGGGCCCACACTCCCACGGCGATGTGCGAGCGAGCAGTGTTATACCTTTGCGGCTCTGTCGCGAAGTTTGCACGGAGCGGGATCTTTTCAGCGCTGACGGCACGTTCTACGAACTGCCGGCGGAGAACGCCGGCGGCTTCACAAAGATACGTCCCATCGCGTCGCATCCATTTTTGGCGACCGACTATGCGTCGTGGCGAGGATTGCTGGCGATCAGCGGTCTTTCGCCCGATGACTCCGCCGGCGAACACGTCGTTCGCTCGGCCGACGGCAAGGCCGCCTTGTGGCTCGGCGCCGTCGACGATCTTTGGAAACTCGGCAAGCCGACTGGATACGGCGGTCCCTGGAATGAGACAGCCGTCGAGCCGAAAGTCCCGAGCGAGCCGTATCTGTTCCGCGGTTATGATGTGAAATCGTTGAAGCTATCGCATGATGGCCCAGAGAGCGTCGCCGTCACCGTCGAACTTGACGTCTCCGGCGACGGATTGTGGTTGCCTTATCAACGCTTCAACGTTTCTCCGGCGAGCGAGTTTTTGCATCGCTTTCCCGATTCGCTCTCTGCCTATTGGGTTCGCGTCGTCGCCGATAAGAAGTGTGTAGCCAACGCGATGTTCACCTACGAGTGATCCCCGATTCAAACACGACAAAACATCATGCTGCGATTACTCGCCATTACGATTACGGTTCTGATCGGAGCAGCATCCTCATCTGCCGCGGAGCCAGTTCGTTTCAATCGCGACGTCCGGCCGATCTTGTCGGACAAATGCTTTCGCTGTCATGGGCCTGACTCGGCTGCGCGGCAAGGCGATCTCCGGCTCGATCAACGGGCCGAGGCGCTCGTCGAACGCGACGGGCATCGCCCGCTCGTCCCCGGCGACGCGCGGGCGAGCACCGTCTATCAGCGGATCACCTCAGCCGACGATGCCGAGCGGATGCCGCCGCCGGAGTCGGAACTGACGCTCTCCGACGCCGAACGCGACGTGTTGCGTCGCTGGATTGGCGAAGGGGCCGTGTACGAACCGCACTGGTCGTTCACGCCGCCGCAATCGCCCGTCGTCCCGCAGCCGAAGAACTTGGCCTGGATCAAGAACCCGATCGATGCGTTCGTGTTGGAGCGACTCGAACGCGAAGGGTTGCAGCCATCGCCGGAAGCCGATCCCGAGACGCTTTGTCGTCGGCTGCATCTCGATCTAACGGGCCTGCCGCCGACGCCGACGGAGTTAAAGGATTTCGTCAACTCCTACTCCCCATCTCCCCCTCTCCCACTCTCACCCTCTGATTCAGAAGAGAAGGAGAGCGGGAGAGGGCGAGAGTGGGAGAAGAGCTACTCTGCGACCGTCGATCGCCTACTCGCCTCGCCGCGCTACGGCGAACGGATGGCCGGGCCGTGGCTCGATGCCGCTCGCTATGCCGACACGAACGGCTATCAGACCGACGGGCCGCGGACGATGTGGCGGTGGCGCGATTGGGTCATCAACGCCTTCAATCAGAACATGCCATACGATCAATTCACGATCGAACAACTCGCCGGTGATTTGCTTCCTACGCCGACGCTCGAGCAGCGGATCGCCACCGGCTTCAATCGCAATCATCGGATGAACGCCGAAGGAGGAATCATTCCCGAGGAGTTCTTGGTCGAGTACGTCGTCGATCGCGTCGAGACGACGTCGACCGTGTGGCTCGGACTCACGCTCGGCTGCGCTCGTTGCCACGATCACAAGTACGATCCCTTCACGCAGCGCGAGTTCTATCAACTCTTCGCCTTTTTCAATCAAGTCCCCGAGCCGGGCAAGGCGGTTCGCGACGACAACTCGCCGCCGACCATCGCCGCACCAACCGTCGCCCAGCAAATCGAACTCAAAAAGCTCGATCACGATATTGCTACGGCTCAAGCCGACTGGGACAAGCAGCAGCCCGAAATCGCCGCAGCAGAAAAAGCGTGGGTCTTGAAATCGCAGCGATTGTTCGGCGATTGGACGATCACTGACGGGCTGATTCACCGTTACCGGTTCGACGGCGCGCTCGACGACGACGTCGGGCCGCCGCTGCCCGGGCCGGTCCTGCCGCCGGAAGAGATGCCGACGTTCGCCGGCGGGCCGTTCGCCGAGGCGTTGGTGTTCGACGGTTCGTTTGATCTCGGCTTCGGCAAGCCGTTGGAATTCGATAGCGAGAAGCCCTTTTCTTCCGCGGTTTGGATCAAGCCCGAGCGCGCGACGGCCACGATCTATGCCGCGATGGACCCCGACTCGTCGTACATCGGCGTCGAGCTACGTCTGATCGACGGGCGGATCGAACTGATCCTGTCGAATCGAATTCTCGACGATGCGATTCGCGTCCGGACGAAATCGACCGTACCGCTCAACGCCTGGTCGCACGTTGCCTGGACCTATGAAGGGGTGAAGCTGGCCGAGCGAGTGCGGATCTACGTCGATGGTCGGCCGGTCGAGACGGAGACCTTGGCCGACACGCTGAGTAACAAGTTTGTCGCCACAGCGCCGTTGCGCGTCGGCTCGGAGGGGACGCGGCCCGAGTTTCGCGGCCGCATGGCCGATCTGCGGTTCTACGATCGGCAACTCGCGACGGACGACGCGGCGATCGTCTACTGCGGACTGTCGCTTCGCGGGTTGGTTCAGGCGTACGACGATGACCGCGAACCGGCGGTGCGAATCAAACTGCGCGAGTATTTTTTGCGGCATGTCGCCGACGAGGCAATCCAAACGGCTCGCAAGAAGCTGCAAACCGCCGTCGCCGCGCGAACCGAGTTTTTGAAAAACGTGCCGACGACGATGGTGATGCACGATCAGCCGGGCCTGCGCGCGACGCACTTGCTGTTGCGCGGCGAGTACGACAAGCCGGGCGACGCAGTGTCGGCCGGCGTGCCGCAGGCGGTTCCCGTCGCGCTCGCCGCGGACGGCAAGGTCGATCGCTTGGCGCTCGCGCGCTGGCTCGTCGATCCGCGGCATCCGCTCACGGCGCGAGTCGCCGTCAATCGGCTTTGGCAATTGCATTTCGGCGTCGGCCTGGTGAAGACGGTCGAGGATTTCGGTTCGCAAGGCGAATTACCTTCGCATCCGGAACTGCTCGATTGGCTGGCAACCGAGTTCATCCGCAGCGGCTGGGATGTAAAGCACCTACAGAAGTTGATCGTCTCGAGCGCGACCTACCGGCAAAGCTCGCGCACGACTCCGACGCTGACGGCTCGCGATCCGGAGAACCGACTGGTCGCGCGCGGCGCGCGGTTCCGTTTACCGGCCGAAGCGGTTCGCGATGCAGCTCTGCACGCGTCGGGCCTGCTGACGGAACGGATCGGCGGCCCGTCGGTGAAGCCGTATCAACCGGCCGGCCTGTGGGAAGAATTGGCGACGACCAACATTCGCTATGACCAAGATCACGGTCCCGACTTGTATCGTCGCGGACTGTATGTCTATCGTAAGCGAACCGTCGCCCCGCCCGGCTTGGCGACGTTCGATGCCGCGGGGCGCGAAGCGTGCGTCGTCCGTCCGTCGCGCACGAACACACCGCTACAAGCGCTGAACCTGCTCAACGACGTCGCCTTTGTCGAAGCGGCGCGAGCTCTTGCCGCGCGGATGCTGAAAGACGGCGGCGACACGACGGCCGAGCGCATTGAGCATGGTTTTCGTCTCGCCCTCGGTCGCAGTCCCACGGCGGCCGAGACGCAGTTGTTGCAACGAGGCTATGAGCGGCGACTCGCGGAGTTCCGCGAGGATGCCAAAGCGACGGCCGCGCTGTTGAGCCAAGGCGAAAGCCCGATCGATCCCAAGCTGAATGCCGCGGAATTGGCGGCTTGGACGACGGTCGGCAGCGTGTTGTTTAATCTCGATGAGTTCGTGACCCGCGAGTAACTCTGTTTTCGAAAATACACATGCACGATTTATCACTCGGTCGACGGCAGTTTCTCGCAGCCTCCGGTTTGGGGCTCGGCCTCACGGCGCTCAGTTCGCTGCTGGCCGACGACGCTCCTACCGCGACGTTGCCGCACTTCGCCGCTAAGGCCAAGCGGGTGATCTATCTGTTTCAATCCGGCGCGCCGTCGCAACTCGAACTCTTCGACGACAAGCCGCAACTGCAACGTCTCCGCGGCCAAGACCTGCCGGAGTCGGTTCGTCGCGGACAACGCCTGACGGCGATGACCTCGGGGCAAGCGTCGTTTCCGCTCGTTCCGACGATGGCCAAGTTCGCGCGTCACGGCAAGAGCGGTGCGTCGATCAGCGAACTGTTGCCGAACATCGCGGGCGTGGCCGACGAGCTTTGCTTCGTCAAGACGGTGCACACGGAAGCGATTAACCACGACCCGGCGATCACGTTCATGACGACCGGCGCGCAACTCGCCGGTCGCCCGAGCTTGGGTGCCTGGCTTTCTTACGGCCTCGGCACGGAGAACGCCGACCTGCCGGCCTTCGTCGCCATGATCTCACGCGGCTCGGGCCGGCCGAACGATCAACCGTTGTACGATCGTCTTTGGGGGAGCGGCTTTTTGCCGTCGCGACATCAGGGCGTCAAGTTCCGCAGCCAAGGCGATCCAGTGTTATACTTGTCGAATCCGCCGGGGATCGATGCCGGTCGGCGGCGCGACATGCTCGACGACGTCGCCGCACTGAATCGATTGAAGCAGGCGACGGTCGGCGATCCGGAGATCGAGACCCGCATCGCACAATACGAGTTGGCGTATCGGATGCAAACGGCCGTGCCGGACTTGGTCGACTTCGCGGACGAGCCGCAGCATGTGCTCGATCTATACGGGCCCGACGTCACCCGACCCGGCAGCTTTGCCGCGAACTGCTTGCTGGCGCGACGTTTGTCGGAGCGCGGCGTGCGCTTCGTGCAACTCTTTCACATGGGCTGGGACCAGCACACGAACTTGCCGAAGCAGGTGCCGCTGCAAGCCAAGGACGTCGATCAGGCGTCGGCCGCGCTAGTCCGCGATCTGAAGCAGCGCGGCCTGCTCGACGAGACGTTGATCGTGTGGGGAGGCGAGTTCGGCCGGACGGCGTATTGCCAAGGAAACCTGACGGCGACGAACTTCGGCCGCGATCATCACCCGCGTTGCTTCACGATGTGGATGGCCGGCGGCGGAATTCGCCCCGGCACGACGTACGGCGAGACCGACGAGTTTTCGTACAACGTCGTCCGCGATCCAGTGCATGTGCACGATCTGAACGCCACGCTATTGCACTGCCTGGGACTCGACCATCGCCGCCTCACCTACAAATTCCAAGGCCGCCATTTCCGCCTGACCGACGTCCACGGCGAAGTGGTGAAGGGGTTGTTGGCGTAGTTTTCGGGCCAATGGGGCAGGCAGAGTGCAAAATCCAAATTTCGTCATCGACTTTCGACAGGGCCCGTGATTAGCGTGGAATGATCGGCGATGCGAGTGGATCTCGCTTCCACCACACCACCAAGGCCGGTTCGCGAAGTGAAGGAGGAGTCACTCGCGGACAAGTAGTGATTCTTATCCCGCATTCCCCAGATGAGTTCTCGATCTTCGGCATGTAATTTGCGCCAGACCCTGGAAAACTAGGTTGATTCTGCCAATTCATGTCCTGCTGACCGAGGAACCCAATGGGTGACTGCCAGAAGAGCGATTTGCGGGTCGGTTTCGACC
>CAMCTH010000131.1 GCA_945877965.1 Planctomicrobium piriforme
CTCCGCGCGGCGATCTCGAAGCGAACCCGACGCTCAAGCCGCTGCTCGATCGTCAGGCCGCGCTCGTCGCCGCCGCACCGCAGGCCTTGGAAGCCTACAAGAAAAGCGAACCCGAACTGCTGGCGAAGTACGAAGCCGCTTTGGCAAAAGCAAAGGCCGCCAATCTGCCGCTGCCGCGCAAGCCGCAGTTTCAAGATCCCAAACTCAACGTCAACCGTCCGTTCGGACTCTACAACGGCTCGATCGCGCCATTGCAACCATACGCCATTCGCGGCGCGATCTGGTATCAGGGCGAATCGAACTCGGGCCGCGGCAAGGAATATCAAACGCTCTTCCCCGCGATGATTGCAGGCTGGCGCAAGGCGTGGGGCCAAGGCGATTTCCCGTTCTACTTCGTGCAGATCACGCCGCACAGCGGGATGACGCCGGAACTGCGAGAGGCGCAACGTATCAGCGTTGAGACGACGCCGAACACGGCGATGGCCGTCACGGTCGACGTCGGCGACGCCCGCGATATTCATCCCAAGCAGAAACAGCCGGTCGGCGTTCGCCTGGCTCTGGCCGCGCGGGCTCTGACTTACGGCGAGAAGATCGAACACTCAGGCCCGACGTACGACACGATCCGCGTGAACGGTAGTGCGGCGACGTTGACGTTCAAGCACGTCGGCGGCGGCCTCGTTGCCAAAGAGGGCGAACTCCGCGGCTTCACGATCGCCGGCGCCGACGGCAAGTTCGCTCCGGCCCAAGCCAAGATCGATGGCGACGTGATCGTCGTGACGAGCGAGTCGGTCGCCGCGCCGGTTATGGTGCGTTACGGTTGGGAAAACGTTCCCGACATCAATCTCTGGAACAAGGCGGGGCTCCCTGCGTCGCCGTTCCAAACCGATCGCGCGTTCACGATCGAGCCGGGCTTCGAACCGTTGTTCAACGAGCAGGACCTGACCGGTTGGCAGTACCAAGGGGGCAAGCCGTTCGACGGTCAAGCGTCGGCGAGCGACGGACGTTATACGGCCCGCGACGGCCGGATCGTCGTCAACCCCGGCAAGGGCTTGGCCCAACTCTGGACGACGCGCGAGTTCCCCGGCGACTTCCACTTGAAGCTGGAATTCCGAGCCGGCATGAATGCCGACAGCGGCGTCTTCTTGCGGAAGCCGCAGTTGCAATGCCGCGACTACCTCGTCGCCGGTCCGTTCAAAGACCTGAAGCAGTACAAGCCGCAAGATTGGAACGAGCTCGAAGTCGTGGTAAAGGGGAACACGGCAACCTGCACTTGCAACGGCGAGCCGCTGCCGTTCACTGCGACGTTGCCCGCCACCGGCCCGATCGGACTCGAAGCCGACCGCGGGCAGATGGAGTATCGCCGGATTCGCATTCAAGAGACGAAGTAGGCGTTCTCCCGTCCCGGAATGACTGTTTCTATGTCAGTGCAAGCACGTCGTGACTTTCTGATCGCCGGCGGTCTCGCCGTCGTCGGTATTTCGACCGGCGTAACCCGCGCGGCATTGGCACCGGCGCGCGATGAAGCCGATCTGGTGATCTGGGATTCGACCCCGGCGGGATTGACGGCGGCCGTCGCGGCGGCCCGCGCCGAATTGAGCGTGCTCGTCGTCACCGAGGACAAGCATCTCGGCGGCCTGCAAACCAGCGGGCTCGGCTTTACCAACGCAGGCCAGATCCCGACGATCGGCGGACTGACGCTCGAATTTCATCGCCGCGTTCTAAAATATTACGTCGACAAGTACGGCCCCGACGCCGCACCGGTCACGGAGTCGATGAACGGGTTTCGTTTCGAACCGCATGTGGCCGAGCGAGTCTGGCTCGACTGGCTGCAAGAGGTCGGCGTGAAGTGCGTGACGGAAGAGGTGATCCGGAGCGTCGAACGACGAGGCGCGCGAATCACCTCGTTCGAAACAATGAGCGGTCGCCGCATTCGCGGACGGACGTTCATCGATGCGAGTTACGAAGGGGACCTGCTCGCCCTCGCGCAGTGTTCGTTTCATCTCGGTCGCGAGTCGCGGGCCAAATACGGCGAGTCGTTGGCCGGCGTGACGTATCCGCCGGAGCTCGCCGGGACGGAAGATCGCAAGTTGCAGCCGTTCGATTACCGCTGCTGCCTGACCGACGTGGCGGAGAATCGCGTACCGTTCGTCGAGCCGCCGGGATACGATCCGCAGAGCTACGCGTGGCTGCGAACGAAGCTGCTGCGTAAGGGTGTGGAACGATTGTGGCATGCATTGCCGATCAACCGCATGCCGCGCGGCAAGACCGACTCCCGAACGGCCGAGTGGCCGGGGCACTCGTGGGATTACATCGAAGCGACCCGCGAGCGGCGTGCCAAGATCGAACTCGCACATCGCCGCCACAGCGCAGGCTTCTTGTGGTTCTTGATGACCGACTCCTCAGTGCCGCAATCAATTCGCGAGGAAGCGAGCCGCTGGGGTTTGGCGAAAGACGAGTTCACCGACAACGCCAACTGGCCCTGGCACATCTACGTGCGCGAAGGACGTCGGCTGGTCGGCGAGTATGTGATGACGCAGCGCGACTTGGTCGAAGATCGTTTCAAGTCCGACGGCGTCGGCCTCTGCAGTTGGTACATGGACGTCCATCCGGTCGAGCTGTTTCGCGAGGGCGACGTCTTTCATCAAGACGGCTACGTTCATCAATCGGTGCAGCCGTTCGAGATCCCTTGGCGGAGCTTGCTGCCGAAGGAGACCGAGCTCGAGAACCTGTCGGTCCCGGTCGCGATGTCGTCGTCGCACGTTGCCTTCTCTTCCATCCGCGTCGAGCCGGTTTGGATGATCCTCGGCCACGCCTGCGGTCTCGGCGCGGCGCAGAGTTTGGCGGCCGACGTACCGCTGCAGAAGCTGCCGATCGATCGGTTACGAGCCCGGCTGCAAGAAGAAGGACAGATCATCGACGCCCGACCGTTCCCGGACTTCTGGCCGAAGTCGTCGTAGCCGAACGACGTTGCCGGAAAAACCGGTCCGGTCGCAACGTTCGAAAACGCCTAAAACCGGTCCTTCTGCGGGGTCCTACCCGGTATCTACGGACGATGCTGCTTGATCCCCGGGGACGGCGGAATTAGATTTAATTCACGGCGAGAACCTCGCGTTGGTCGCCTTCTCGTCGATCCCACCCCCCGTTCGTCCGCTCAGTGCGACCGCGGACGGCAACCCCGCCAGCTCGCCGTCGCCGATCGCTCAAGTCTGCCACATGTCGGCCGACTTCGCCGGGTCTCCGTCTCCCCTCCGTTCTCGAAGTAACTTCCGCATGAATCTTCGTTCTCTCTCGCTCCTTGGTACTGCCCTTTTCCTCTCGGGTTCGTTCGCTTCGAACGCATGCGCGGCGCCGAACTTCGAGACCGACGTTCAGCCGTATCTCGTCAAGCATTGTGCTTCCTGCCACAACGCAAAGAAGCAAGAAGGGGACTTCCGCATCGACGTGCTGTCGAAGGAAGTCGGCCTGAAGGACACGCCGCAGTGGGCGGAAGTGATGGAGCGAATCAGCTCGGGCGAGATGCCGCCGGAAGACGTCGAGAATCGCCCCTCGGCCGATGAAGGGGCGGCGATCGTCGAATGGCTCGCCGCGCGGATTCACGAAGGCGAATCGGCCCGGATGGCGCAACGCGAACGCGTTTCGTTCCATCGTCTGAGCCGCGAAGAATACGTCAACACGGTGTACGACCTGCTCGGCATTCATTACGACGCAGGCGACCCGGGCGGCTTCTCCGAAGATCCCGAGTGGCACGGCTTCGAGCGCATCGGTTCGAAGCTCTCGCTCTCGGCCGGGCATATCGAAAAGTACTTCATCGCCGCCGAGACGATTCTGGCCGAGGCCTACCCCGAGAGAGTTTTCGATCCGAGAAAGACGCCGCAGCCGACGGCGATCGAACTGCATCGACCGGGCGTGAATCCAGAGACCGTGCGCGAGCCGTATAAATCCGACCTCGAAGCACGGGGCCTGCTCGACAAGCTCCGCTACGAGATGTGGCCGCAGGACATGTTTCGTTACGGTGGACCGCAGCGCACGATGGTGCCGGGCGTGTACGAATGCAAGATCAAGCTGAGCGGCGTCCGTCCGATCGACGGCCGCGCCCCGCGATTGATGGTCTATCACAGCGATTTGGATCGCGTGCTCTTCCAGCAAGACATTCTCGCGCCGGAAGATCAACCGATGATCGTCAGTTTCAAGGCGCACTTGCCCGCGTCCGGACATCAGATCTTTGTGTTCAACGACGTCCCCGGCGGCTCGAACATTCCAGTCTCGAATCGTCACGGTCCGAAGCCGTTCGTCAGCTTCAAGGAAGGGCGGAGCCCGTGGCAGATGAAGCTGACCGACGAGGAAGGGCGACCGCTCTATCCGATGCTGATTCTCGATTGGATTGAATGGAAGGGCCCAATCGTCAGCGAGAGCGAGCAGCAACTTCGCAAAGACTACACGGCCGCCGCCTATGTCGACGACGATCTCCGCCACGCTCGCCCAGCCCTGAGCCGATTGGCGACCCGCGCCTTCCGTCGTCCGCTGCGTGAAGGTGAACTCGACACCTACGTCGCCACGGTCGAGCGTGAGCTTGCAGCTGGGGCGACGTTTCAGTCGGCGCTCAAAACCGGCATGTTGGCCATTCTCTGTTCCAAAAGCTTCTTGTTCCTTGTCGAAGGTTCGGACGACACCGAGCGGCACCGGCTCAACGATTGGGAGCTTGCGTCACGGCTGTCGTATTTCCTCTGGAGCACGATGCCGGACGACGAGTTGCTGAAACTTGCCGAGCAAGGCAAGCTGCACGACAAGGAAGTGCTGCGCGGCCAAGTGGCGCGGATGCTCGCCGATCCAAAGGCCGAGCGATTCGCCAGTTCGTTCCCCAAGCAATGGCTGCAACTCCGCAAGGTCGGACAGTTCCCGCCCGATAAGGAACTGTATCCCGAGTACGATCGGCATCTCGAGCAGAGCATGATCGGCGAGACGACGGCGTTCTTCAAAGAAGTGTTGCAGAACAAACTGTCGCTCCGCGAGTTCCTCGACTCCGACTGGACGATGGTCAACCCGCGCCTGGCGAAGTACTACGACCTGCCGGAGTTGGAGAAGGACCAGTTCCAACGCGTGCAACTGAAACCGGGCGATCATCGCGGCGGATTGCTCACCCATGCCGCGACGTTATCGCTTTCGTCCGATGGCACGCGACATCGGCCGGTCCATCGTGGGGCGTGGTTGTCGGAAGCGATCTTCGGCAAGACCCCGCCGCCGCCGCCGGCGAACGTGGAACCGATCGAACCGAATCCGGTCAACTCGCCGAAGGCGACGTTGCGGATGAAGCTTGAAGCCCACAAGCACGACAAGACGTGCGCCGCCTGCCACAAGAAGATCGACCCGCTCGGCCTGGCTTTCGACAATTATGACGCGATCGGACGTTGGCGGACGCACGAAGTGACGAAAGAAGGGATGGGCTCGAACCCGCGGGTCGACTCCAGCGGCGAGTTGCCCGACGGTCGGAAGTTTGCCGATGCCGATCAGTTCAAGAAGCTACTGCTGTCCGACGTCGACGCCTTTAACAAGGCGTTCATCGAAAAACTGGCGATCTACGGCCTGCGTCGCGCCGTGACCTTCGAAGATCACAACGACCTGGCATCGATCGCCGCCGTCGGCAAGAATGCCGATTACGAAGTCCGCGCCATCGTCGAGGCGTTCGTCGTCTCCGACTTGTTCCAGAAACGCTAACACCAAACTTTCGAACGCATTTTTTATAGAGAGCCGGGGACCGACTCATGAGCAATATCAATACGAACAAGTGGATGATCAACCGTCGGCACATGCTGCGCGGGCTCGGGGCCGCCATCGCGCTGCCGATGCTCGATTGCATGAAGTTCGACGGTCTGGCCGCCCGGGCCGCCGACGCCCTGCCGACGCCGACCAAACCGAAGCGGAGCGTCTTCCTCTACATCCCCAACGGCGTGAACACGCTGACCTGGCAGATCCAAAACGCCGGCAAGGAGTTCGAGTTCACCGGCCCGCTGAAGTCGCTCGAAAAACATCGCGATGCGGTGACGCCGATCAGCGGCCTGCATCACCCGAACGCCATCGGCAAGCACCATAACTGCGATCAAGTGTGGCTCACCGGCGCCAACGTCCCGCGCGACGGCGGCGCGTTCCGCAACTCGGTCTCGGCCGACCAGATGATCGCCGAAGTGCAAGGCCTGAGCACGCGGTTCGCTTCGCTCGAAATGGCGGTGAGCGGTCACTCGCTCGGCTGGACTCGCGACGGCATTCAACTGCCGGCCGAGCGGAGCACGAAGACGATTTTCAACAAGCTCTTCGGCGTTGAGAAAGAAACGAAAGAACAAGTCCGTCGTCGTTACGGTCGCCGCGAGAGCGTGCTCGACGCGGTGCTCGAAGACGCCGACCGGATGAGCAAGAACATCGGCAAGTCGGACCGCAGCAAGCTCGACGAATATCTGACCGCCGTCCGTCAGGTCGAACTGCAAACCCAACGCGCCGACTCGTGGCTCGACATCCCCAAGGCGGCGATCGACAAGGGGACGGTCGACAACCTCACGCGAACCGTCGATCAAAAAGAAGCTGGCGAGTTCTATCGGCTGTACTACGATCTGATGACGCTTGCCTTGCGGACCGACACCACGCGGGTCATCACCTGCATGATCGGCAGCGAAAGCCACGGCCTAGCGATCCCGGAGATCGGCGTCGTGCAAACGCGGCACGAACTTTCGCACCACAACGGCGATCCCGAACAACTCCGTCGCCTGACGCAGACCGACACGTTCTTGATCGAACAACTGAGCTACTTCCTGGACCAACTGACGTCGGCGAGCGAAGGGGACGAAACCTTGCTCGACACGACGCAGGTTTTGTGGGGAAGCGGTATGTCGTACGGCCACAGCCACGGCAACGCCAACCTGCCGACGATCCTCGCCGGCGGCAAGTCGCTCGGCCTCAAGCACGGCCAACACGTCGACTTCAACCTGCCGAAGATCGGCAAGTACGACGTCGCCGACGCCAACGGCCACTACCGCGTCTGCTCGCGCCCGGTCGATACCGACGCCCGACTCAGCAACTTGCTGCTGACGATGGTGCAACGCGCCGGGGTCGAGGCCTCGTCTTTCCAAGACAGTCTCCGCAGCGTCGTAGAAGTCGTCGGGTAGTCGCAAATCGCGTCTCTGCATTTAGCCGCGGGGCTCGTCCCCGCGCGTCATGCGGTCCGCAACACCCGTGGGGACGAACCCCGCGACTAAATCACTCAACTTGATGCCGCACCATTTGGAAAAGTCCCGCATGTTCCGCCACGCTCGAATTGCCGCGATCGCGTCTCTGTTTCTCGTTACGAACGTCGCCTTGGCTGCCGAGCCGACGTTTCGGACCGACGACGGCGCGGACAAGAAGCTCCCTTGGTTCGAACTCGTCGACGGGCAATTCCCGCCGGAGAATTCGGCGCACTACTTCGCCGGCGAGTTGATCCACGTCGACTATGTGAAGCGAACGTTCATCCTCCGCAACGATCGCACCGACGAACAGAATCGCGGCAATTTCGATCTGCCGGTCGCCGTGAGCATGCTGCCGTACGGAGCGATCTACTACCACGGCGCACCGGCCTCGCTGGCCGACATTCCGCTCGGCACGCATCTGCATGGCAAGTTCTATTCGAAGCCGAAGGACGATACGTCGCCGCCGATCAGCTACAACACCCGCATCAGCAATGAAGTGAACTTCACGCGCTGCCTGCTGCTGCAAGACGACTTCAGCCACTACGCTCGGCTCGGCCAGGCGTGGCACATCGACGAAGTGAACCTCGCCGGAATGAAACTGACCGTCACACTGCAACAAAACGGCGCGGCGGTCGGCAAGCCGCAAACGTTCGACCTGCAAGCGAGCACGCGCGTCTGGAAGGACCGCGGTTTCGAGAGTCTGGAACAACTCGAGAAAGGGCAACTCATTCAGTTCAACATCACCTGGGCCACGATGTACGGCCCGGGCCGCGTGACGGAGATTTGGATCGACGAGGCGGCCCGCAACTTTGCGACGGCCCATCAAACGGCGAAGCATCGGATCTATATTCGCCAGCGCGGCTTGGCCGGTCGGATCGACGCCGTCGACAATCCGTCGCGCACCGTCACGATTACTTTCTTTGACGGCGTCGATCCGGCGCTGTTCAAAGAGTTGCCGAAGGGGACGCAGACCGCCATCGCCGTCGCGGTCGATTCGCTCCGAACGTACGACCCGGTGAACGACCGCAAAGGGGGCCTAACGACGAACGTCGTCAAGGTCCCGCTCGAACCGGGCAGCAGCGGCGTACAGGTGCAAATCCAGCCCGACCAACTGCTCGAAGGTTTTCGCCCCGGCAAGATCGTGCGCGTCTATCCTACCGCCTGGCCGGTCATTCCGCTGCCACTCGAAGAGATGATCGGCCTGATGCAGTAACCGCTGCGCTACTCGAAAGTCAGCGTCGTCTGCGGCAGCGCCGCCTTCAGCTTCGCTTGCAACTCGGCGTCGTACGCGACCGGTCGTCTAACCAGCCGCATCGACTTGAGAAACGCGAATTCGCGGAGCACGTCGACGCGCTCGGGCGTGATTTCGAGATTGCCGAGTTCGACGTGTTCCAAGTGCTTCATCGCCGCGACGACGCGAAGGTCGTCGTCGGTCGTCGCTTTGCTGTTGGTCAGCGTCAACCGCTTGAGCGTTTTGATGCTCGAGATGACGGCGATGCCGGCCGAAGCGTCGAGGCCGTCGCCGAGTTGCAGATACTCGAGCGGCAGGCCGGTGATATGCTTCAAGCCTTGCGGCGTCGTGTTGTGCGAGCCGATCTCCAGGCCGGTCAATTGCGTCAGGTTGGCGAGCCGCGCGACGGCGACGTCGCTGAATTGCCCGTGAGCCAGCACCAACGACTTGAGATTAGGAAACGCTTCGCACAAGGCTTCGAGCCCGGCGTCGCTCATCTTGCTGCCGCGGAAACTCGCGGTTTTCAAGTTCGTCCAGCCGCGAAAGTCTTTGAACGGAGCGCCGGTCATTTTTGTGCCGACGTAGCCGAACGATTCGAGTTGCTTGAGCGGAGCCAAGTGGGCCAGACCGGCGTCGTCGAGCTTCGATTGATTCGTGATCCGCAGGATCTTCAACGTTTTGATCTGCGCCAGCGGAATGAGCCAGTCGTTCTCGGCGGTCGTGTTGATGATGTTGATGCTTTCTAGGCCGGGGATGCGGCTCAGGTCTTCGTAGAACGCTTGGTTGAACGGATCGGTGGTCCGTTTCTCTTTGATCGACAGGCCGGTCGCGGCGAGGCTCACCAGTTTCAAACTATCGAACAGCGCGCTCGGGCCGCCGAAGGCCGCTTGCAGATCGGCCGGCGTGACGTTCGTTTTCTCGTAGCTACCGTGGGCAGCATCGAGGATCGCCGTCACTCGCTCGACGGAGGCCTTACCGGCGACGGCGGCGAGAATGTCGGCCGAGTGCGCAGTCAGCGCCTTCTTGACGGCGGCATCCGGGGTCTTCGCGATCAGCGCATCAAGGTCGGTTGGCGATTTCACCGCGGCCAAGGGGTCGGCCGCCGCGGCTTTGCCCGACGACATGGAAGCGGCAAAGCAGAGGAAAAAACCGAGCGTGACGATGCGCTACACCACAAAACGAAAGCGACTCATAAAGTGAAGATCCCAGATGTAAACGAGAAAGAGTGAGGCGTACGTCGCGGTCCGTCGGCGTTAGTCGATCTTGAGTTTGCGACGAAAGACCGTGCTGCCGTTCGTTACATACAGATACTCAT
>CAMCTH010000132.1 GCA_945877965.1 Planctomicrobium piriforme
GCCCGAAGCGCTGTTGATAGCGCCCGGTCATCAGCCCTGCCCGAGTCGGCGAGCAGTACGGGCCGGTGACGTAGCCGTCGGTGCAACGGACGCCGGCGGCGGCCAGCGCGTCGAGATGCGGCGTCGGAATGTCCTTACAGCCATGAAACCCAACGTCGGCATAGCCCATATCGTCGCCGATGATCAGCAGGATGTTCGGCGGCGCGGCCTCGGCGGACGGGGTTGCCGCGAAGAGTAGGAGGCCGAGGGCCAAGCACCGGGCGACGGGCTGAACGGAACGCAAGATTCGACGGCGCAGCATGTTGTGAAACTCCCAGGAGCAAACAGGGGCGATGCGAAGCCGGGGCCGATCCGCAATCGCGAAAGGCCGCCGCAGCAGATAAGACGCGAAGCGGCGGTCGATTATTGTCCGAAACTGTGCCGCCGTCTGCCGCATGGCTGGTCGAAAAGTGAGCGAGGCGACCGTTGCGCGATCAGCCGAACTTAACCACGCGGATTGAGTTGCCGGGTACGCGGCCGCCCGAGGAACTACGATGCCAGGCCTTCGCGGCCGCACGGGATGTGTTCGGTTTTGACCGTTACCGTCATATCCAAGTAATCGTTCGACGTGCCGTTGAACAGGCCGGAGACCGGCATGACGCCGCGCGGATGGTTGCTGACGCCGGTGACGACGTGTTTGAGCGACGTCGGTTCGCCGAGCGTTGGGTCGAAGCCGCGCCAGCCGAGCAGCGGCAGATAGAACTCGGTCCAGGCATGCGTCGAGGCTCGGCCGGCGATCGAGGCGGCGCAATCGAGATATCCGCTGGCGAAGCGCGTGGCGAAGCCGAGCACCCGCGCGGCGTCCATGAGGAGCGTCGCCATATCGCGACAACTGCCGCTGCCGAGTTGCAAGGTTTGCGCCGGCGATTGCACGCCGCGTTCGCTCCGCCGCAGATATTTTATTCTGCGATTCACGGCGATGTTGAGAGCGGCCGCCGTCGCTTCGGCGTCGGTGTGGTCCGGATACGGCAGCGCCTCGTTGAGCCACGATCGCAATGCGGCGGCATCGTCGGGATACGACACGGCTTGATAGCACGAAGCGGCGATCGTCTCCAACGGATCGTAGACGACCGGGAACGGCTGCTTCCAACGAGCATGATGGGCCTCGGCCGAGAAAGGCAAGCTCCGTTGCACGACGACCGCGCTGCGAATCTCCAGACGATCGGCCGGCTGCAAGAAGTCGACCAGCGCGATCGAGTTGCCGAAGACGTCGCGCGACCAGATCAGCTGATGACTGGGACAGATATCGAGCGTGAGTTGTACGACGCGGACGTCGTGTCCTTCGCGCGGACGGATCACCAAGCGATGCCGGCCGAACTCGACGGGACGCGTGTAGCGATAGACGGTTTGATGTTCGATTTGCAGCGTAACCATGGGGAAAATCACGCTTTTGCCAGTGCGGCAGGGGCCGGCCGATGCGTGCCGAGCGAGACTCCGCGACGTTTCAACTGCTTCTTGCCGAGTGGCACATAACGTTGGCCGGGGGCGAGTTGGCAATCGACCTGCATCTGCTTGAGCTCGACGCGGCCGAAAATGCTGGCGACGGCGGCGTCGGCCGCGTCGCGACCGGTGCCGATGCGAACCAACCCGTTGACGTGTGCCAGTCGCGTCGGGTCGAAGATCAGCCAGCGACCGCCGACGTACGCCTCGAAGCAGGCATGAAAGTCGGGCGGTTGCAGTTGATAGGCGTAGCCCGAAAAGTACCGGGCCGGAATGTTCAAGGCACGACAGAACGCGATCCCCAAGTGGGCAAAGTCGCGGCAGACGCCGGTCCGTTCGGTGACCGTGTCGTAGGCCGAGGTTTGCGAGTTGGTGCTGCCGCGGACGTACTCGACGTTCTTGGGGATCCAATCGACGATCGCGATGACCTTGTCGTACGCGTGTTCAAACTTGCCGAAGTGATCCCAGGCCAAACGACTCAGACGATCGGACTGGCAGTAGCGGCTCGGAAAGAGAAATGGCAGGGCGGTGCGGTCCATCTCGGCCACCGACATCGGATCGATCTCGTCCGCTTCATGAAAGCGATAGTCGCACTCGACCGAGCCGCGATAGGTGATGGCGAGCCGCTTCTTTTGGTCGGTCTGGATGCGGAGGAAGCGGCTCTCGCCGTCGACGGACAAAAATTCCTCCACGCGCACACGCGGCTCGATCGTGAGTTGTTCTTCGACGATCTTTTGCGCGGCGTTGCGCTGCGGCAGGATGTTCATGATCAGCGTCGTCGGAAAGGCGACGTCGTATTCGATTTGGCACGAGACGTTGAAGCGCAGAGACATGTGGGTTCAGTTCCTGACGAAGTTACGACGGCCGAGACGTGTTCAGTAGTTCCTGGGCGGCAGGAAAGCAAAACCTATGCCAAGACTTCCGGCAAACGGCACGAATTGTGCTACATCACTAGGTACTACGTTGCTGAGACGTGGGTCGCTCGGTGGAAAGCGATTCTATCGTAACAACGGCGCGAGTTTCGCGCCGGAGCAGGACATTCCCTAATACGCATCATTTTGGAGAGGAGCAGGGTCATGTCTCTCGTGGAGCGCGAAGTCGACGTTCATCACGGCTGGGAAAGCTCGGCCGCTCATAGCTTGAAGAACCTCCCGCAGCCGCGGCCCCGGGTGGCTCCGATCCCGCTCGTCAAACTCTGCTACACAATGGTCCACGCCGCCGAGGCGGTCGGCATTCGCGACTTGGCCGACGGTGAATATCGACCGAGCGACACGACGCTCGAGCAAGGGATCGAGCGGCAGCTCAACTACTTGCTCGACGAGGTCGGCTGCACGCGTCCCGGCTTTCGCTTGCTCGAAATCGGCTGCGGCTACGGTCACTTGCTCCGCTTGGCCCAAGCACGCGGCGCGGAAGTCGTCGGCGTGAATCTCTCGCCGGAGCAGGTGCAGTACTGCAACGAACACGGCTCGCGCGTCTATTGCTGCAACTATCGCGACTTGCTCGATGCTCACGAATGGCACGGACAATTCGACGGCGTGATCGCCAACGGTTCGCTCGAGCATTGGGTGCAGCCCGAGGATGTGATCGCCGGTCGCATGAACGGGCTTTATCAGGAGTCTTTCGAGATCGTCCGCCGTCTGCTCGACCCGCACGTCGAAGAGGCCCGCTATGTGACGACGGCGATCCATGTCAAACGCAACGTCCGGCCGAAGGACCTGCTCACGCCGTGGCGCGAACATCCGCGCGGTTCCGATCAACGGCACTTCAGCCTGCTGCACAATTGGATGGGAGGCTACTATCCCATCGACGGCCAGTTGGAACAATGCGCTCGACCGAGCTTCACGCTCGAGGCCGAGGCCGACGGTACGCTCGGTTACAAGATTGCGAACGACTATCGGATGGCGCGAATGCTGCGCGGCCTCTACACGAACCCGCAGCTCGTGTGGCGGTTGGCGAGATCGTTGGTTCGCCATCCGCGGATTGCCCGCACGATGCTGGAGTGCTATTACCTCGAACAATCGTGGGACTGGCAGTTCCGCGGCGACGACCCGCCGATGAAACTGCTGCGCCACACTTGGCGTCGTGCCGCAAATGGCTGAGTCGATAATGCGCGGCTCAGCGTAACGGCGTTACTTGTGCGCCGGCTCGGCTTTCGCCTTCGGATCGGCCGTGGCGGTCGGCGACGCGGCAGGTTTCGGTTCCGGCGCGGGCTGAGCTTCCGTCGGCTTGGCGTCGGCGGTGCCGTGGGCCTCTGCGGCCGGGGGCTCCGTCGCTTCGACTTCCGGTGCGTCTTCGTTCTCCGACGTCGCGTCGGCTTCTTCGTCTTCCGGGTTCGGCTTGCGCCGCGTCACGGTGAAGTCGTCGACGTACTCGTTGAGCATGATGATCTCGACCCGCGAGTTGCGCGTCTGCCAGATCGGGTTCTCGGAGCCGACGGCCGGCTCGTGCGGTCCCGCCTGACTCAGGCGAAGCCGGCCGATGTCGATGCCGTGATCGACCAGGAACTTCATCACCGCCTGGCAGCGATCGTACGAAAGTTTCCACGAATCGTAACTTTGTGGGTCGATGAGTCGGCTGCGCCGAGCCGTGTGGCCGCGGAGTTCGATCTTGTTTTGTTTGCCGATGAGCAGCGGCGTCAGGTCGGTCAGACGTCGTCGCGCGATCTCGTCGAGCTCCGTCGACGTCTCTTCAAACTGGACGAACGAACCGATCGGCGTGCCGTCGCGATCGTGAATCATCTTCAGGATCGGGACTTTCGCGCCCCCTTTGAGCTTCGTCTCGCGCGGCGGCTTGAGCTTCATCTCGCTCCCTTCGATGTGCCCCGTGCCCGAGGGACGCGACGAATCGCCGTACGGATCGCGGAAGTAGGCCGAGACCGCTTCCTTCTTGTCTTTGTTTTGCGCGACGATCCACATGACCATGAAGAACGCCATCATGGCCGTCACGAAGTCGGCATAAGCCACTTTCCATGCACCGCCTGCACCTGCCATGAGAGCTGTTCCAAGTTGGGAGTTTGTGTTGGTCTAAAGGAGACAGGAAGCAGGGGACAGGAGACGGATTCATGGAGTGGGAGTTGCTGATTAGGCTGTCTCCTGTTCCCTGTTTCCTTGCGGTTACGCGGCCGTTGTTTCCTTAAACAAGGCGTCCATCTCTTCCCGCTTGGGCCGCATTTCGGACGGAACGCCGCGGCGGGCCACGTCGATGGCCACTTTGGGGTTCAAGTCGTTCACGAACCCGACGATGATCGACTCGGCCGTACGGAAAAACGACATCTCTTCGTGTCCCAGCATTTCCATCCGCCCGACCAGGGGACCGACGAAGCCGTACGACGCGAGAATTCCGAGGAACGTACCGACGAGTGCCGCACCGACCTTGTGGCCGATCTCTTCGACCGGCCCGTCGATGGCCGCCATCGTGATCACGATCCCCAACACGGCCGCGACGATGCCGAAGCCCGGCAGGGAGTCGTTGATTCGGCTGAGCACGTGGATCGGCGCGTGATGCTCTTCTTCGATGACCTTCAATTCCGCCTCGAGCAGCATCGGAATCTGATCGGGCTTCGTCGTTCCTTCGACGATCGGCATCAGACCGCCGCAGATGAAATCCATCAGGTGATGGTTGTGCGAGATCTTCGGGTACTTGTTGAAGATCGCGCTGTCGTGCGGTTTCGATAAGTGCGGCTCGAGCGAGAGCAGGCCGTCGCGGCGGGCCGTCTGCATGATGTCGTACATCATCTTGAACAGCTCGCGATAAGCCTCTTTGCCGAAGGGGGAGCCTTTGAGGCAAGCGATGAGTCCCTTCATCAAATCGCCCAGTTGCTTCTTCGACGACATGATGATCATCGCGCCGACGGCGGCGCCGCCGATCGTCAGAATTTCGGCCGGGTGGATGAGCGCCCCGACTTCGCCGCCGGAAATGACGAAGCCCGAGATCACGCATCCGATGACGACGAGACAACCGACGATGACGATCATGACTGTGAATCTCGTTCAAGGAACCGACTTACGAATTGCAAGACAGACCCACGGCAGCCCGGCTCCGAGCCCTCGGCGCAATGGGAATCACAAGAATCTACGTCACGCTTAACGGGCCGGACGGGCGGCGGGCTGTGGTCTTCCCCCCGGAATCGTTTGTTACGAAAATGACGATTCTACGGGGGCCGGGTTGTTTGCGGTCACCCACATCAACCGGTTGCGACGGACACGGCTTCGCCGCACTTCATACAATTTCGCCCTCACATGCCCCGGTCGCGGCCGCTCGTCGGCGGGGCAACTCACGTTGACCCTACTTACTAGCACCGATAGAATTCCTCGCATCTCCCGACCGGTCGCCGCTCCTGCTCGACCACGATCCTCGTGTGACTTGCCGAGGCCCCGCGACCGCAGACTTTCTAGCCACGGTTGGTCGGTCTCCATGCATGTTCGCCGCGCGGGGCAGCACGTTGAGGTTTCGGCTCCGGCCAAGCTCAACCTGTTTCTCGAAGTCCTCGCCAAGCGGCCCGACGGTTTCCACGAGATCGAGACCGTCATGGCTCCCGTCGCCCTGTACGACGGTCTCGTGTTGAAAGCCGAAGCCGATCGCGCGATCCGCTTGGAGTGCGAGCAGCTTGCCGTCGCCGGCGATCTTTCGACCACGCAGAACCAACTCGTGCCGACGGGCCCCGACAACCTGATCGTCCGGGCTCTCGAAGCGCTGCGCAAACAGGCCGGCATCGAACGGGGGGCGAGCGTCCGCCTGACGAAGCGAATCCCGCTGGCCGCCGGCATGGCCGGGGGTTCGACCGATGCGGCCGCCGCGCTCGCCGCCGCCAACGAAGCGTGGGACCTGCACTGGCCCGACGAGCGCTTGGCCGAAATCGCCGCGACGCTCGGCAGCGACATTCCGTTCTTCTTCGCGCGGACGTCGTCGTTGTGCCGCGGTCGCGGGGAGCAGATCGAACCGCTCGCCGCGCTCGTGCCGCTCGACTTCGTCGTCATCGCGCCGCCGGCGGGACTTTCGACGGCCGACGTCTATCGCGCCTGCCGGCCTGCCGCCGAACCGCGTCGCGCCGCCGACTTGGTCGCCGCTTGGCGACGGGGCGACAAGGTCGCCGTCGGTCGCTTGCTGCATAATCGATTACAAGAGCCGGCCGAGCGGTTGTGCGACTGGATCGCGCGACTGCATGCCGAGTTCGATCGCTTCGATTGCTTGGGTCACCAGATGAGCGGGAGCGGCACCAGCTACTTCGCACTCTGCCGCGACGCCCGTCAGGCGCGGCGGACGGCGAGTGCGCTGGCCGCCCGAGGTTGGGGTCGGACGATGACCGTGAGGAGTTGTTCCGCGTAGAAGTCTCGCAGCCTAACGTCGTTGATCGTCGCACGACTGAGACGATTCGAATTCGAGGGAGCCCGCGCCGTGGAAATCACCGAGGTCCGCATCAAACTCATGGAAGAGTCGGGAGAACGGCTGCAGGCCTTCTGCTCGATCACCTTCGATCACTGCTTCGTCATTCGCGACTTAAAAATCATCGGCGGGGCAACGGGACCGTTCGTCGCCATGCCGAGCCGACGGTTGACTTCCCACTGTCCGCAGTGCGGCTGCAAGAACCATCTCAAGTCGGGCTACTGCAATCAGTGCGGCATCAAGCTCAAGCAAGAGCACTCGGCCCGCGACGACGACGGCCGAACGAAGCTTTATGCCGACATCGCCCACCCGATCAACCAAGCCTGCCGCGACATGATCCAGGCGAAGGTGATCGAGGCGTTCCATCTGGAACAAGAGCGAGCCAAGCAGCCGGGCTATGTGTCGAGCTACGACGACATCGACGACGAAGTGGCCGCCCCGCGCCGCCAACATCACGGCCCCCGCCGCGACGACGCCCACGTCCGCCGCACGCCCCCGGTGGTACCTCCGCAACAACATACAGGGCCGCCGCAAACGGCTTCTTCGCAACCGACGCCGACACAACCGCTGAGCGCCCCGCTCGGCGAAACAAAAAAAGTCGAACCGCCGTCCCCCGAACCCCGGGCCCCGCATACGAACATCAACGCCCCCACAACCGGTTCACAGACGACAGGTTCGCAATCGACGTCAAACGACCCCAAAAAGGGAACCGGCTTCGGCGAAGGGATTCTGTAATTAGGGTGGGGCAAAGCCCCGCCTTTTATATCTTCGCGCCTTTTTGCTTACGGCGACAAGCGGTGGGGCTATGCCTCACCCTACGTCAGACGGCGATGCGCTAACTGAAGTAGCGAATCGCGTTGCGGAACACAACGGCGCCTTCGCCTTCTTTGGGCAACTCTTTCATCCGCGTCCAGCGCGGGTGTTGGACGGCGTCGAGGTGTCGTTCCGGATGCGGCATCAGGCCGCAGACGCGGCCGGTTGAATCGCAGATGCCGGCGATGTCATTCGTCGCCCCGTTCGGATTGTCGGGATAGGGGACCGTGTGCGTCGAGGAACTCGCCTTCGCCTGCGAGGCGTCGTCGAGCGGACGATATTTCAAGAACGCCTGGCCGTTCTTTTCCAAGGACTCGAGTACGGCCGCGTCGCGCGGGACGAACTTCCCTTCGGCATGCGCGACCGGCAGATACAAGTTCTCGACGCCGGAGAAAAAGACGCACTTGTTGCCGGTCGTGCGGAGGTTGACCCAGCGATCTTCGTACTTGCCGCTTTCGTTCAAGGCGAGCGTCGCTTGCGCCGTCGCGGGGCCGCCGCCGGCCGGGACGTCGTCTTCGAGCAGGATGCCCGACTTCAACAAGATTTGAAACCCGTTGCAGATGCCGAGGATCAGCTTGCCCGCATCGCGAAACTTGCGGAACTCGTCGCCGAGGCGAACCCGAATCTGGTTCCCCAAAATGCGGCCGGCCGAGACGTCGTCGCCGTAGCTGAAGCCGCCAGGGAGGCAGAGGATCTGAAACTCGTCGAGCAGTTTCGGATTCTCGCGGAGGCGATTGATATGGTGCCGCTCCGCAACGCCGCCGAACCGCTCGAAAGCGTGCGCAGTCTCGAGGTCGCAGTTCGTGCCGGGAGCGCGGAGGACGAGGACTTTTGGTTGGGACATGACTATTCCGTTCTAAGTCAAAAGTCAGAATGCAAAATGCAAAACAAGGATCGAATACATCTGCCGTTTTGCATTCTGCATTTTAACTTCTGCATTTATTTACCAGCGCAGCGGCTTTTGCCACGCTTCTTTGAGTTCGTTAAGCGGGGCGTCGATCACGGCGGTCGTGCGCAGCTCGCTCGGTTCGTCGGGCAGTTCTTTCGTCGGGCGGGGCAGGCCGAGGATTTGCAGACGCGTCTCGGCGATCACTTCGCCGATCAACGCGTGCGGCACGCCGGCCAGCAGCTCTTCGAACGCAGCCGCCTTCGTTTGCGGCACCTCGACGAGGAACCGACTGTTCGATTCGCTGAAGAGCAGGATCGCCGTCGCTTGCGGCACGGCCGCCAGCGGATGCAATTCCAACTCGGCATGCTCGGCGCTCAGCGCGTCGTGCTTCGCCTGCGCCGCCGGTTCGAGCATGTACGAATACGGCACCTGCCCCAGATTGATCCGTGCTCCGAGTCCGCCCGCAAAGGCACTCTCGGCGACGGCCGTCGCAAGGCCCCCTTCGCTGAGATCGTGGCACGCGCGGATCAAGCCCTTCTTGATCGCCGCATGCACGCCTTGGAACGTTCGCTTCGCCAGCGGCACATGCACCCGCGGGCCGGCCCCTCCCTTGAGCTTTTGCACCAAGGCGAAGTGCGAGCCTCCCATTTCGTCGTAGGTCGTGCCGATTTGATACAGCAGGTTGCCGGCCTCTTTCAGATCCATCGTTACCGCTTTGCGGACGTCGTCCATCTGGCCGATCGCGCTGATGAGCAACGACGAGGGGATCGAGATGACCTGCTTGTTGCCGGCGGCGTCGGTCCGACGGAAGACGTTGTTCAAGCTATCTTTGCCGCTGACAAACGGCGTGCCGAAACCGATCGCGGCGTCGTAACAAGCGAGCGCGGCGCGGACCAAGGTCCCGAGCGTGTCGGGCCGTTCGCAATCGCCCCAGCAGAAATTATCCAAGATTGCGATCCGATTCGGGTCGGCCCCGACGGCGACGCAGTTTCGCAGCGCTTCGTCGATCGCCGACGTCGCCATGTGATACGGGTCCAAATCGCCGAAGTGCGGATTCATGCCGCACGAGATGACGATCCCCCGATTACTGCCGAGCACGGGTCGCACGACGGCCGCATCGCTCGGACCGTCGTTGGCGATACCGA